>JAUVKA010000357.1 GCA_030592205.1 Bacteroidota bacterium
CTGTGTCTTCAGAATCCCGTTTTATTACTATATGGCAGCAGGAAAAATGCCTTGAGATATCTAATGTAAAACTGACTCAGGACACAATAGCCCGGGAGATCAAAGTCCAGAGCGACAATGTTTTGGTTTTGAAGCTGGATCTTGACCATTTGCAGAGAAATCAGCCTTATCAGTTTATTTTTGATAAGGATAGCTTTAAAGTTGATTCTGGATCAACTTCTGAACTTTTTGTTAAGAAAAGTGAAGATGGGTGGAATATTGTTAATAAGCCGGGGCCTAATGAAAAAGGACCGCACAGATATGGGATGTTTAAGGAAGCATTCCAAAACCGTATGGTATTTGTTTACGGAACGAATGGCGAAAAGGAGGAGAATAATTGGTCATATCAAAAAGCCAGATTTGATGCAGAAACATTCTGGTATAGGGGTAATGGAGCTGTTGATGTTATTTCAGACAGGGAATTTCTAGAGAATGGAGCCGGAAACCGCAATGTGATTTTGTACGGTCATGCTGATATGAACCTGGCCTGGGATAATTTAATCCCAAATTCTCCAATACAGATTAAGAGAGGTGAACTTATTATTGGCTCAGAATCTTTTTTTGGAGATGACCTGGCAGCCTATTTTGTTTTCCCACGAACGGGCGAGGATAAAAGCAGTGTAGCTGTAGTTGCCGGAACCGGAAGACCTGGTATGATTTCAGCAAATCCAAACCGCTACTTTGTATCTGGTTCGGGATTCCCCGACTTCATGGTTTTTAGAGCTGCAATGCTTAATAAGGGGATCGATGGGCTTGTTGCAGCTGGGTTTTTTGATCACAACTGGAAACTATCTGAAAAAGAATTTCATATTAAAAAATAATTGACACTATCATGGCATTAGTTGAAATTTGCGCCGGGTCACTGAATTCTGCATTTGCAGCCTTTAAAGGAGGAGCTCACAGAATTGAATTATGTGACAATCTATATGAGGGAGGAACCACTCCGTCTTTTGGATTTTCTAAAGTCGTTCGTAAGCATATTAGTATCCCGATCAATGTATTAATTCGTCCGAGAGGAGGAGATTTCTGTTACAATTCATTGGAGTTTGAAATGATGAAGGAGGATATCCGGTTTTGTAAAGAACTTGGGATGAATGGGGTAGTTATTGGTATTTTGAAGCCGAATGGACAAGTTGATGAGGAACGTACTGCTCAATTGGTGGAGCTGGCAAGGCCATTATCAGTCACTTTCCATAGAGCATTTGATATGACTCCTGATCCATTTGAGGCATTATCTGCTTTGAAGAACCTGGGTGTTGACTGTATTCTAAGCTCCGGACAAAAAGATAAAGTTTTGGACGGGCAGGATCTTGTAAAGGGCCTTATTCTAGAGGCAGGGACGGATTTGATAATACTTCCGGGAGCAGGACTGAATGTGGATAATATTGAAGCCTTTGCAAAGGCTACAGGGGCTGTGGAATATCATACTACATGCCGATCCACTGTGAAAAGTGAAATGAAATATCGAAAATTAGAAGTTACTATGGGAGGCCTCCCTCAAATACCAGAATTCGATATAAATGAAACTGATCCTGAGAAAGTTGCCAGGTTTGTTGAGATATTAAAAGACTTATGAACACTTTAAAGGGCTGGTGAAACCCGGCCCCTTCCGTAACTTTTGCTAACGTTTTTGCTCAGGACAAGACCCCATCTCCCTATTGAAACGCATCATTTATGTTTTTAACCCGCTTGCCATTCTTGTAAGCAACTATAAATGCACTGTATAGCTTTGTTCTTTTTATGAAGGTATCTTTAAATCCTACTGCTTCAATGTATGACTTGAAGGAGCCGACAGTATATTTATACCAGCCATTTTCATAAACTTCCCGCATGTCTTCTGTGATTCCATATTTCCCGGCAAGTTTTAAGCCCCCCTGATCAGAATCTTTAAAAGCCCCGCACTGAATCCTGAATTCTATATCCGCCAGAGGTGCCTTGCTTAAAAAGGGATCTTTTCTAACTGTTTTAGCTGGGAGATCTAAGATTGGCTTTTCCGTTTCGACCTCTTTTTTATCTTCTTTCAACTGATCAATATCCTCTTGATACTTTTGAATATTTGCTTGATTATCAACAAAAATGTAATTGTTAAACCTGACTGTATTCCATTTATCCTCCTCCTCATATTCGAAGCGGCCGGTAATAGTTTGGCTGCCAGAAATATCATCATTGATCCTAACGAAATAAGTATAGCTCACCATGCTGTCAGACGGCATATTATCCCATTCGATCAAAACATTTCGATTGCTGAAAGAAAATTTCCCGTTAGTACTAGAAGCTTCCAGGGCAGTAAATCCTTTAGGAAATCGCTGGACCAATTTTGCAGGCCCTGTATAAGAACCTTTATTGATCCTGAGATTAACTGCCAACACATCACCAACATTTACTACGTCATCCATAAGGCTTTCAACAAAAAAATTCAATGGAGAAACCTTAATTTCTCCGGCTGGATCATTTTGTTTATATGGATCAAAAATGGGATCAGCTTGTGTCTTTTCTGGTGCTCTTTTTGGTGGTTGAGGAGGTCTGATAGTGAATCGCAGCCCAATACTGCTTAGTGAATACCAATCGTTTTTACCACTTAGTCCAATTGTTGCATCCAAAACATCGGTGTTTGTAATTTGATAAGTATGATTCAGGTCAATGGAAAGGTTCTGATTTATCGGTATGGATAAACCAAGGCCAAGCGGCATAGCCAGACCATTTTTCCTGGAGATTTTGGTAATACCATCATCTTCATAACCATAACAGGGCAGATATATTTCGTCAGTGTTAATATGTTTCTTGCAGCTTCGATAGCCAAATGTGCCCAGCCCAAAAGTTAAATATGGCTGGAGCATTAATTTGTTTTTAAAATTAGGAGCAAGTCCAAGAGGTGAAAAACGCCCCGAAACACTGAATTCATTTACCGAACCAGAGAAATATTGATTCGAGCCGGTGTGAATACTGTACAGGCTGCCAGACATGTATTGTGCCTGAATGCCGATCCATTCATTAAATTCCTTTATCGCAGTCAGTGAAAAGCCAAAGTTCGAATTATCCTTAACAATGGATATGGGATTGCATCCACTTGTCGACATGTCGCCATAAAAGCTTGATATCCCAGAGTTTACCTGAATCGAAAATCCATCCATTTTAGTGGATGATTGAGCTTTTAGGCCCATTGATCCGGCTAGAAAAAACAGTGTAATGATTAGGGTTTTATATGATGAGAATGGTTTCATATGTGCAGATTTTCTCGAATGCCTGGTAAGTAATAACGGTCTTTCGTCTTGTATCTTGCGTCTTGTATCTTGTATCTTGTATCTTGTATTTTGCTTACTGTGTTTCTTCCGATTTCTCAACCCTCTTTACGGAATCCACTCCTTTAATTTTGGTGAGTGTAAGAATTAATTCATTTAAATCCTCGGTGTTATGAACATACAAGTCGAATCGGCCTTCAAAAACTCCATCTCTGGTTTCGATCGTCATGGAGCGTATATTAACTCTGAGTTGTGTTGTTATTTTTTCTGTCAGCTCATTTGCCATACCAATACGATCAATTCCCTGTAGCTTGATTCTTGCCAGGTGTGCCATAACTTTATGAGATGTCCACTTGGCTTGAATAATACGTTCAGCCTGGCTGGAGATGAGTTTTAGGGCAATTGGACAGCTTGATTTATGAATAATAATTTCTGTAGAATCAGGGTTTTTATAGCCGGTTACATCATCTCCGGGAATTGGTTCACAGCATTCAGCCAGTTGGTAATCCATTTCATCCTGATCTTCCCTAAGCAGGAAGGGACCAGAATTGTCTTGGTTTACCAGTTCCTCTTCGTTTTCCTCCTCTTTTTTGCTAAAGAATTGTAGGTTCCAGAACCTGACCTGCTTATTCTTTGAACGCTTCTTTAATATTTTTTTCAGGTTTTCCAGCTTAATGATTTCCTGTCCTAATTTCAGGTATAGGTCCTCCTTGCTTGATACTTCAAAGGCTTCAAACATCTTTCTAAAAACTGCTGAATTAGGTCTGTAGTTTAATTCTTTAAGCTTTTCTTCCAGTATTTGCTGGCCTTCACTAATATCCTTCCTTCGTTGTTCTTTAAAGACTGATTTGATTGCAGTTTTAGCCCTGGCTGTTTTTACCATTTTGAGCCATTCGTACTGCGGAGTTTGAATTTTTGAGGTAAGAATTTCAACCTGGTCGCCAGTATTTAATTCAAAACTCAAAGGGACAAGTCTATGATTAACTTTTGCGCCAATTGCAGCATGACCAACCTGGGTATGGATATCATAGGCAAAGTCCAATGCCGTAGATCCTTTGGGCAGCAGAATTTCTTTTCCTTTTGGAGTAAAGGCTACAATTTCTGATTCAAAAAGATTTAGTTTGAAATCTTCAAGAAACTCAATGTCGCTTACTTCCTGGCTCTGGAGCATATCA
>JAUVKA010000062.1 GCA_030592205.1 Bacteroidota bacterium
GAAGAAATCTGCTCCAATCAGACCATTAATCTGAAGACCAAATTGTTTACTGAATCCAAAACGATCTTCAGGAATGACATACACCTCCATTTTCTTCCCAATAATTCCACGGCCGCCAAGCAGAGGACTCTCTATGAGCACTTCGTTTCCATCAGAATACCATGCTATTAATGGATCCCCATCTCCCAGCCCCGCTAATCGAACTTCCCTGGCAAGGTTCAATGAAACAGTATCAACACCTGTCATTTCAGTGATTATGGTATTTGTTATACCGGTATCAATAATAAATTTCATCACTCCTGATCCATTAATTCTAACCGGGAGAATAATCAGATTCTGGGATATTTCGAAGGGAACCTGGAAATGGGATTGCTCATTATCAGTAAACCGAAGCTTATCCTGTCCGAGTACTGAAAATGGGCAGGAGATAAGCAAAAGCAAAACTAGTAGTATACGATTCATCTCTTTTGAACTGCAACTAAGATAGACATTTAACTCCATAATTTACCCAGACTTGGTCTGGAGCCAAGGATTGGCTTTACCAGGGATTGTCGGCAAACACTGTACTTTGAGCCAGCCTCCAGGCATGTAATATATCTAATTGCTTTTTCACTTTGATCTTAATACAAAATCACTATATTTAAATCACTTAGGTGTAAAAACCTCAATCGTTTGAAATAGGGACATGATTAATCTTTTTTGAACATCCGCTTGCTAAAAGTGAGTTCCCAATTGAAAACAAAGAAATAAGGCACAACATAAAACATATAATAATGAACAAAAAAATTCTTTTTATTATCCCCTTTTTGGCCCTTGCTATTTTGGGCTGTCAGAAAAGAACTGAAAACTCCGGTACAACTGTTCCAAGCGAGGTTATCCACCCGGATTGGATCAAAAATGCAACAATGTATGAGGTCAATATCAGACAATACACACCTGAAGGAACCTTCAATGCCTTTTCGTCCCACCTGCCAAGACTAAAAGAATTAGGTGTGGATATTTTGTGGCTCATGCCTATACATCCTATTGGAGAAATTAACAGAAAAGGATCTCTTGGTTCATATTATAGTGTCAAAAATTATAAGAAGATCAATCCTCAGTTTGGGACCATGGAGGACTTCAAAACCCTTGTTAAAATGACTCACGACCTGGGTATGTACCTGGTAATTGATTGGGTACCGAACCACTCATCCTGGGACAATCCACTGGTAAAAGAGCATCCGGAATGGTATGAAAAAGACAGTCTGGGAAATATGTTTAGCCCATATGACTGGACCGATGTGGTTCAATTTGATTACGATCAGGAAGGTCTGAGGACATACATGACTGAATCCCTTGAATTCTGGCTTAATGAAACAGAATTGGATGGGTTTCGGTTTGATGTAGCCCATCAGGTTCCTGTTGATTTTTGGGAGCAATTAAGACCTGATCTTCAGAAAGTTCATCCGAATATTTTAATGTTGGCTGAGGCTGAAAGCCGTCAGCTTCATGAAAAAGCTTTTGATATCACTTATGCCTGGGAATTTCATCACATCATGAATGAAGTGTCCAAACAGGAAAAAACAGTAGAGGATATTAACAGATATTTAGAATCTGCTTTAGAAGATTATAATCCCAATGACATTCGGCTATATTTTACCTCAAATCACGATGAGAATTCATGGAATGGGACTGTACGGGAAAGAATGGGAGAAGCCGCTGAAGTTATGGCTGTATTAGCATTTGGATTACCGGGAATGCCTCTGATCTATTCAGGGCAAGAGGCCGGGTTGGATCACCGATTATTGTTTTTTGAAAAAGATGAGATTCCATGGATAGAGAGCTCCTATAAATCCCTGTACACCAAGCTGAATCAGCTCAAAAAAGAAAATCCAGCCCTATGGAATCCAGGATTTGGAGGAATAATTGAGGCGATTGCATCTGATAAACCTGACCAGGTTTTGTCATTTAAGCGTATCAAAGGGGAAAATGAGGTTCTGTTTATCCTTAATCTTTCTCCTGAAGCAATTGAGGTCAACCTTTCTGGCTTTTCTGAAACTGAGGTTTTCACTGATGCCTTTTCAGGAGAGACCATTAGTTTTGAAAAACCAGTGATAAATCTTGAAGCCTGGGACTACAAAATATTCTTTAGGTAAGCAGCTAAATAAAAATTGTATTTTTGCTGGCCATAATTTAATCCGATCCCATGACTAAAATATTAAGTGTTTTTGTTTTTCTCGTTTTTTTACTCCCTTCAAATCTGATGCAAAAGGCATTGGCACAAGATTTTGTAGAAAGGGAAGCTATCCCTATGAATCCAGAAAAAGGAAAGGACACCAGGGTTTTCTACTCTGTATTTGTACAATCATTTTACGATAGCGATAATGACGGAATAGGTGATATTCCAGGACTTACAAGTAAGCTCCAATATTTGAAAGAACTGGGAATCGGGGGTTTGTGGCTTCTTCCAGTCCACCCTTCGCCAAGTTACCACAAATACGATGTTGAGGATTATTACGATATACATAAGGATTATGGATCCTTGAAAGATTATAAAAAACTGGTGAAGAAAGCTCATGAGCTTGATATAATAATAATTCTCGACTTAGTTGCTAATCATACTTCCAACAAACATCCCTGGTTTAAAAAAGCTATATCAGGGAATCAAAAATACCGGGATTACTATGTATGGTCAGACAATCCAAAAGATTTTGAGAAAGAACCATATCAATGGCATCAGGTGAGAAATGATAAAGGCGAAAAGCAAGATGGGGAAAGATATTATGGTTTCTTCTGGTGGGAAATGCCTGATCTTAATTTTGACCATCCACAAGTTAGGGAGGAGATAAAAAAAATAGGGCAATTCTGGTTAGGGAAGATTGGGATTGATGGATTTAGACTTGATGCTGTGCCGCATTACTATCCTGATGATCAGCTTAATAAAAACCTAATCTGGTGGCGTGAATTCCGAGCAGGTATGGATGAAGTCAATCCGGATGCATTTATAGTAGCTGAGATATGGGGCGGAGCTGAAAAAACAAGCCCGTACTTAAAATCTGGCATCTCGGCCGGTTTCAATTTTGAATTATCAGATACGATAAGGAAAAGTGTACTGTCAGGAAAAAATCTTGGAATTGTTGAAACAGTAATTAATATTCAGGAGCAGTATTTTGTCAGTAATCCAAATTTTGAAGATGCCACTATTCTGACTAATCATGATATGGACCGGATAATGACCGAATTGAAAAGGAATAATAATATGGCCAAAGTCAGTGCGGCCCTTCTGCTTACCCTGCCTGGAAATCCATTCATATATTATGGAGAGGAAATTGGAATGTTAGGGGAAAAACCAGATGAATATATCCGGGAACCCTTTCTTTGGAATATTGAAGGTGAAGATTCAGGGCAAACCAATTGGGAGATACCATACGCTTCTTCTTCAAAAACTGTTAAGCCTCTTTTCTATCAGAAAGATGACAGGATGTCAATCTTTAACCACTATAAAAGTTTGATAAATCTTAGGAATCAAAACCCAGCTCTAAGTCAGGGGAGTATCAGTCCTATTGCTACCGGCAATTCCAAAATTGTAAGCTTTTTTAGATATTCAGGTACGCAAGAAGCCATCATCATTATTAATCTCAGCTCAGAAATGGAACGCATTCTTACACCATACGGTCTTGATGGATTTGAAATGGCATACAGTAATTTCAATGTTTTCAAGATTAATGATAAGGAAATATATCTTCAACCCTATAGCATCTTTATCCTGACTCGTTAATTATTGCGGAATTTAACCTGATAATAACCCTGCAATTAGCTGTAGATAAGCTTAAAATATATCCGGTGAAAAAAGACTTGAAAGTTCTTAATGCTTTCAGGTCTTTTTTTTATTACAATTTTTATCTTTCCATCACCTAAACCAATCAAAAAACATAATAATTATGAGCGGATTTTTCGGTGCAATCAGCAAAAAAGATGTTGTCACAGATGTGTTTTATGGAACTGACTACCATTCACATCTGGGTACAAAAAGAGCCGGCATGTCATTCATTACTCCCAGCGGTTCTTTCAAGCGATCCATCCATAGTTTGGAAAATGAATACTTCAGATCTAAGTTTGAGGACGAAATTCCGGGCTTTGCAGGCAATTCAGGGATCGGGGTGATCAGCGACACCGATAGTCAGCCCATTCTTGTAAATTCGCATCTTGGGCCATTTTCTATTGTTACAGTAAGTAAGATCAATAATTCAGAGGAGTTAACTCAGCATTTTCTTAATAAAGGAATGCAGTTTGTTGAAACGACACAAGGATTCACCAACCCAACTGAACTGATTGTTAAACTAATATGTGAGGAAAAGGACTTTGTTTCCGGCATTGAAAACATGTTCTCCCGGATTCAGGGATCCTGCTCTCTACTTATCCTTACACCCGACAGGTTGATTGCCGCCCGGGATAAACTTGGTAGAACGACTATTATTATTGGCAAAAACGGGGATGGTTATGCTGCTGCCTCTGAGAGTTGTGCTTTCCCAAATCTAAATTATGAAATAGAGCATTATGTTGGACCGGGCGAGATAATTGAGATGACGGCCGGCGAAATGAAATGTATCAGAAAGCCCAATAATGAAATGCAGATTTGTTCATTCCTTTGGGTTTATTATGGCTATCCCCCATCCTACTACGAAGATATCAATGTGGATGAATGCAGATACAGGTGTGGTGCAGCTTTGGCCAAAAGAGATAAGGTAGAGATTGATTTTGTTGGTGGCATCCCTGATTCAGGAATTGGACATGCAATTGGATACAGCAATGAGCGACATATTCCTTACAAACGTGCTTACGCCAAATACACACCAACCTGGCCAAGGAGCTTCATGCCTCAGGATCAGGAAATGCGTGATCTTGTTGCTAGAATGAAACTCATCCCTAATCCCGGCCTGGTAAAGGATAAAGCAATGGTTTTCCTGGATGATTCAATTGTACGGGGCACCCAGTTGAAAGACAACACTAAAGATTTGTATGCCTGCGGAGCCAAAGAGGTACATATGCGTATCGCATGTCCTCCACTAACATTTCCCTGCTTGTACTTAAATTTTTCTCAATCGCGTTCAACCCTGGAACTAGCCACTCGAAAAGCTATTACTCAATTGGAAGGCAAAGAACAGAACCTGGAAGATTTTGCGAATCCCACATCAGACCGATATCAGGCAATGGTTAATCAAATAGCCCAGAACCTGGGACTCACATCACTAATGTACCAGGATTTGCCCGATTTAGTTGAAGCCATAGGATTACCTAAAGAAAAGTTATGCACCCATTGTTGGGATGGAAGCAGTCATTTCTAAACAAATTACTGCATAGAAATTAACTCCTGTTATTTTTTGTTTTCACCCATTCGCGTGCGTTAACAAAAGCCTGAAGCCATGGGCTAGCCTGATCATTCTGTCTGTCAGCAGGATAGTGAGCCCATTGCCATGGTAAAAAAGCCCGTTCCAGATGAGGCATCATAGCCAGGTGACGTCCATCATCAGAACAAATTGCAGCAATGCCATCAGGAGATCCATTCGGATTTCCAGGATAAGCCTTGTAAGTATAACGGCCAATAACATTGTATTGCTTCATCTCGTTTGGGAAATCATATTTACCCTCACCGTGAGCAACCCATATTCCCAGACTACTCCCTGATAAAGAGGCCAACATTACAGAGTGATTTTTCAAAATATCCATTCCAAGGAAGGCAGATTCAAACTTCCCTGAATCATTGTGAAGCATACGAGGATGTTCTTTATGATCAGGATGGATAAGATTCAATTCCATCATTAACTGGCAACCATTACAAACTCCAAGGCTGAGAGTATCTTCGCGAGCATAAAAAGCGTCCAGTGCATCTTTAGCTTTTTGATTGTACAGGAATGCACCAGCCCATCCTTTAGCAGAACCCAAAACATCAGAATTCGAAAATCCTCCAACAAAAACAATGAAACTAATATCTTCAAGGGTTTCCCTGCCGGAGATTAGATCTGTCATGTGAACATCTTTCACGTCAAATCCCGCCAGATACATGGCATAAGCCATTTCCCTGTCGCCATTCACCCCTTTCTCCCTGATTATTGCTGCCTTAATCCCACTTCTCTCCTTTCGATCCGGATCTGCCCCAATATCCTTTAAAGCACCGGTAAAACTATCCGGAAATTTATACTTGAGAGCCTGGGTTTTATAATTTCTAAATCTCTCTTCGGCTAGCTCTTTTTCTGTTTGATTCCGATCCAACAAGTAACTAGTGCTGAACCAGCTGTCCCTCAAACTATCGATCTGCATTTTACGTGACATCCCCTTCCCGTCAATTAGGATCTCCCGACCAGAAGCAGGACTGCCAATATTGTAGAAAGCAATTCCTTTTTCAAGCAGGAGATTCTCAAATCCTTCGGTATCCTTCACCTGTACCACCACAGCCGGCTGCTCACTGAAAAGCAAACGAACCGGATCAAAATCCGGAAGATTATCCAAAGAGATTTTCAAGCCACCGGATGCATTCGGAAAACACATTTCAAGCAGACAGGTAATTGTGCCACCGGCTGATACATCGTGTCCGCTCAATATCATATCTTTTTCGATCAGCTCCTGAAGACCGTTAAAAGCCGTCTTGAAATATTCAGCCGACTTCATTTCCGGTGTCTCTGTCCCAAGCACATTTAGTACTTGAGCAAGGCTGCTTCCTCCTAATTCGAAATTATCCTGACTGAAATCGATATAGTACAAGCTAGTTTCCAGATCATTAACCATCACCTGCTGTGCTACCCTCTTCACGTCTGTCACCTCCCCAATAGTGGAAATGATTACTGTCCCCGGAGCATAAACAAGCTTTCCGCCTGGATATTTTTGGGTCATCGACATAGAATCCTTACCCGTTGGAATACTGACCCCAAGGTCACAGGCAAAATCACTAATAGCCTTAACAGCACTATATAAACGGGCATTCTCGCCTGGATTTTTGGCAGGCCACATCCAATTGGCAGAAAGCGAAACTCCCTTAATTTTTTTGTGTAGAGGAGCCCATACCATATTGGTCAGCGCTTCAGCTATTGCCAGGCGGGAGCCTGCTGCAGGATCTAAAAGAGCAGGTATAGCTGCATGACCAATGGATGTTGCAATTCCTTTTTCTCCCCGGTAGTCGATAGATACAACTGCCAAATCGTTAACAGGTAATTGTATTTCTCCGGCAGTCTGTTGTACAACTCCCTTACCGGTCACCGATCGATCCACTTTATTTGTCAACCAGTCTTTACAAGCTACCGCTTCAATCTGCAGAACATCTTTAAGGTAGAGTTCAAATTTATCAAGCGAATATTCAAGCGGGAGAAAACTCTTTTTACCTGATTTGTCTGTAAGAATAGTTTTTGGTGGCTTACCGAATAAGTAAGCTAAATCCAGATCTATGGGATTCTGCAAATCCTGTTTATTTTCAAAAACAAATCTGTAATCGCCTGAAGTTTTTCCCACATTGTATATTGGAGCTCTTTCCCGCAGGGCTACACCCTTTAATTTATTTAGATCTTTCTCTTTGATAATCAATCCCATCCTTTCCTGGGATTCATTACCAATAATCTCCTTTGCAGAAAGAGTTGGATCCCCAACCGGCAATTCACCAAGTTTTATTGTACCACCGGTTTCCTCCACCAGCTCAGATAAACTATTTAGATGTCCACCTGCACCATGATCATGAATAGAAACAATTGGGTTGATATCTGATTCCGACATCGCTCTAATTGCATTATACACTCTTTTCTGCATTTCAGGGTTGGATCGTTGTACCGCATTCAACTCAATCTTATTGTCAAATTCCCCCGTTGCAACAGACGAAACGGCTCCTCCTCCCATACCAATTCTATAATTATCGCCGCCCAGGACAACAATAACATCACCCGTTTCCGGTGTATCTTTTTTGCTATCCTCACTCCTGGCAAAGCCAACACCACCGGCTAACATTATCACCTTATCATATCCATAGCTGTCTTCCCCTTCCTCGTGCTCAAATGTCAGCAGACTGCCACACAGTAATGGCTGACCAAACTTATTACCAAAATCACTGGCGCCGTTTGAAGCCTTAATGAGGATATCCTTAGGGCTCTGATACAACCACTTTCGCTCTTCATTTTTTGATTCCCATGAACGATCCGGACCAAGTCTCGGATAGGAAGTCATATAAACAGCCGTACCGATAAGGGGAATACTTGCTTTACCACCGGCAAGCCTGTCACGGATCTCCCCACCAGAACCTGTTGCTGCACCGTTAAATGGCTCAACAGTAGTTGGGAAATTATGTGTCTCAGCTTTCAGAGAAAGCACTGTGTTTATACTTTTTGTCTCGAAATATTCCGGGATATCCTGTCTTGTTGGAGCAAACTGCTCAACTTTTGGCCCGAGAACAAACGCAACATTATCCTTATAAGCAGAAACAATATTCTCAGGACTAATTTTCGAGGTTTTTTTAATTAAGGCAAAAAGAGAATCTGTCATCTCTTTACCGTCAATGATAAAAGTCCCGTTAAAAATCTTATGACGGCAGTGCTCAGAGTTTACTTGAGAGAACCCAAATACTTCACTATCTGTCAAGGGACGATTAATTTTACTTGCTACATCCTCAAGATATTCAATCTCATCTTCACTAAGAGCCAGACCTTCCTTCTTATTGTATTCTGTGATATTGTGAATCTGCTGAATAGGTTCCGGCTTCCTTGATATGGTAAACAAATCCTGACCCGGGTTTTGGACAAGACTTTCAAGCATTGGATCAAACTGAGCGGAAGAGTCAGTGACAGGAAAGAATTCTTCTATCCGAACTAAGAATGCAATCCCCATATTTATGGTTATTTCAACAGCATTAGTTGACCAGGGAGTGATCATTTCCTTCCTCGGACCTTTATACCAACCTTTTAGTTCATTTTTATCAATTAGCGTGGCATTTCCGAAAAGCCAGCATAATTTTTCAATATCAGTATCAGAAAGTGCTTGTTTAGTCTCAACAGCGAAGATTCTTAAGTTTCCTTGAAAGAAAATGATCATGTGCAGGAATTTGTAGGTTATAATATTGCGAAACAAAAATACTACAAATATTGATTCACTTTTGCTCAATATATAAACCGTACCTTGTTGATATAAATCCAATAAAATTTGACTTTTCTATCGTACTGACGTATCATAATTTAGAATAGATCCTCAAATGAGGCAGGAAGACGTAATTCACATAATTCAAAGTGTTAAGGAGGGCAATGAAAAGGCTGTTTCCGAATTAATTCAACTTACAATTGGATTAGCTATGAATATTGCAAAAAACATACTTCATAATTCAGATGATATTGATGATGCCGTCCAGGAGAGCTATATCAAAGCATGGAAGAATATCAAAACGTATGATGCTAATAAAGGTCTTTTTTCAACATGGTTTTATAAGATTGCACATAATGAGTGCATCGACCGAAACCGAAAAATGAGTACACAAAATCACTCTCAACTAACTGATGATTTATTTGATTCAACACAGGCTGCTGACGAGCAGTTGTATTACAAGCAATTAAAGAGTAATGTTTTAACTATATCAACTTCACTACCAGAAAAACAAAGGGAGATATTTCTGTTGCGGGATATACAAAACCTGACAATAAATGAAGTTCAAAAGATGACAGGAATGAGTACAGGAAGTATAAAAACAAACCTATATCTGGCCAGAAAAAAAATTAAGGAAGTTTTAGATTCAGAGGGGGAATAAATATGAAAAATACAGATAAAGAAAACTCTCAACACACTAACTGTCAAAGCATAGAGCCCTTGCTATACTTAAAAGCTGACGAACTCTCAATTGATGAGAAAACCAGCCTTCAGCACCATCTTATGCAATGTCAGAGTTGTAATAAGAGCCACGAAGAAATTCAAAAACTATTTGATCAAACTAAATTTGAACCATATACAGATCAGCATGATCACCTGGCAGGTCAAATAGAAAAAGATATTAAACTGCTATTATCCCCCAATAGCAAACCTTATCAATTATTCATTCTAACAACTAATGTTAAAAGATTACTTGTGGCAGCTTCTGTTTTGTTTTTCCTTACTTTCTCAGTTGAACAAGTGAGCACGATCTCAAGAATATCGAAATTGGAAAAAAGAATTAGTCAAAGCACAATGGCATCAGAGCTAGTTCGTCAAAAAGGTGAATTACTGGTCATTAACCATTTCTTTAGTTGGGATGATATAAAATCTACTGCTTTCTCAAATCTAAAATCCAGATACCCTGAGGGTATATCACTAATATCCAACTCAAATAAGAGTTGGGAAAGTTGGCAAAAGAAATTAACCCCCATTGAGAAACGTGGTCTATTTATTGAATTAGTAAAAAAATCCTCAATAAAATTTCCATTAATAAAAATGGGAGAATTAGGCAGATTGCCAATGAATGACAGCAATTTTTAAAAATATTAATACAAACATTATGAAAAAGAGCAAAAGGAACTTGATGAGATATTTAATTATCCCATTGCTATTATTACCCCTCCAGGGATGTCTCGATATATATCTGACAACTGAAATCCTTCCAAATGGCCAAATCGTAAAAACCATAGTTATTGAGGGAGATTCAACCTCTATTCTTGACAGTTATTTACCTGCTGCAACTAATGAAACCTGGGAATCTGAATGGATTAAAGTAGATGATGAAAAGCATAAATTCGTTCTGACAAAAACTTTCAAAAATGATAAGGAATTCAATTTAGATATGAATCCTCAGGATAGTATGGCAGCAGTTCGGGTAACAGCTGATCTGAAACGAAAATTCCGGTGGTTTTTCACCTACCTTGATTACAAAGAGAATTTACTTCCAAGCAATCCCTTTACCATATTAAATTGGAAAGATTATCTCTCCACAGATGAAGTGGAATTGATTGCAATGGATGAAGAAGAAAGGGAGCTGGACCCAAGGTATAACGATGATTTTTATGACCAGGCCGAAGAAAAGTTTGAAGATTACCTTTTCCGTAGTGGCTTTGAAGAGTTCTATGTACTTTTTATTAAAGCCATTACAGAGACTGATGGTTCAATGATCAAGGTAAGTGAAGTTGAGGAAAAGAAGGAAGACATCTACCAATTTGCTCAAAATGAAACATATTTTGGCGAACTGGACGATTTAATTGAGGCCTATGAGGCAATTCTGGGCGCTGATAGAGTTCGCACTATTAACACTAATAATCCGGATATAATAATCTATTTTAATAATAAGTCGGACTTTTTCAATGAATGCATAGATGATAATTATTACTTCACTATTAAAATGCCGGGACTGCTGGTGGAAACAAACAGCAATAAGATTGAGGGCTCCAATTTGAGTTGGGATGTCGACTTCTTTGATTTCTATTTTAAAGGATTAATAATGCAAGCCCAAAGCAGGATCGTAAACATTTGGGCTTTTATAGTAGCTGGTGGCGTGATCCTGATTTTACTCCTTAGTTTGATCTGGAATATTTTCCGACAAAAAAATCAATAATCACACATACAAACCGAAAACCGTCTGTACGAACATCCTGTAGAGACGCGATTAATCGCGTCTCTACGATTAATCACGTCTCTATTCAGTGTCCATTACACAGCGGAATCCCACGGTTCCATTGCGTTCAAAACCACGGGAAACCCGTAGAAGCATCTGCCGGTAGTGTAATTCCCGTGGTCCGCCCTGAACATACCACCAGCTGGACCCGGGGCTGAAATAACTGCCGCCTTTCATGATCACAAAATTGTTGGATCCGTTATCATATTCATCATTAGTCATTTGCCATACTGATCCAACCAGATCCTCCAATCCGTAAGGGTTTGCTCCTTTCGGATATGTACCTACCGGATCAAGAATACCGTTTCCCGGATTGCAAAGTGTAGAATCCACTCCGCTAAGCCGATAAACAGTTAGTGTGTTGGTAACCCATTGCTTCTCTCTAGCGATCCCTTCTCCTTTTCCCCAGGGCCATGGCCGCAAATCGGAAGTTTGAGCAGCATATTGCCATTCCATTTCACTTGGCAGCCTTTTTCCTGCCCACCCGGCATAAGCCAATGCATCCTCATAACTGATAAATACGACAGGTTTTTCTTCATCAGCCTTTAATGGTTTGTTTTTCACCCAGTGTCTGAGAAAATTCACTGCGTCCACAGGCCAATACCCTGAATCCTTAATGAATCGTTTAAACTGCTTATTGCTTACCGGATATTTGTCCATGAATAATTTCTTCATACTAACAGGACCCTCATCCGGCACAGTAGGATACCAAATGAATTCATCACCATGGGTGGTGCTCCATGTAAATTCTCCCGCAGGGATTTCCACCATTCCTTTTGGCACTTTACTTGAAGTGATAGTTGCTTCAGGCTTACTAATAAGTCTTGGGGTTCCGGGTTTAACATAAACAACCCGCTCATCCAAAAGCACCTCTTTCTCAAAAACCTGCACAATGAAATCACCCTCGAACCTGCCAAAATGTTCATACAGTGAAATGGTTTGGGCTCTGGGAGTAAAAACAACAGGGGTTTTCTCATAATCCGGGACTCCGGCCCATATTTTTATACAGTCCCCTGCACTGGCA
>JAUVKA010000387.1 GCA_030592205.1 Bacteroidota bacterium
CTCGTGTAAAATCAGGGAATTTAACCGGAATACTTCCAAGTTCAACGGATATTTCAGATAGAGTTCCAACAACACTCCAGGAAGCGGCATCATATACATCCATATCCAGAGGAAGCCCACGGTTTAGATTATCAACCAGGCGATACATCTCAACAAAATCCATTCCTCCATGTCCGCCGTAAAGTTCAATTTCCTTCTTCAGCCTATCCCAGATTGGATGATTGTACTTTTCACGCATTTCTTTATAGTCGTTTTCATTCAGATATGCGTGTCCCTTCTCTTCAAGTGATAATCTGGATGGATATCCTTCATGATATGCCTTTGTTCCGGCAAGACTGTTCTTACGTGAATAAGGACGAGGAGTAACCACATCATGGTACAAATGAATCATTCTCCCCTTAGCTGTCTTTATCAACGAAGTGTTCATATCACCATGCTTAAAATCATCCCTGTTGTAAAACTCATTGTTGGGGTCCACTGTTTTTGAATGCTCGATCAGTGATGCAGGAGGTGAACTCATAGAAGTCAGAAATTCAAATCGATCTCCCCGATCAATACCCATATATTGAGCTACAGGCCCCAAACCATGGGTAGTATATAAATTGCCATCCCTTTTTAAATGATGCCTGATCCTCCATTTATCATAGTAGGAATTACCAAACAACATACCACGCAAATTGTGGATATATGCTGCTTCTCCATAAGTTAAGGTTCCAAATACCCCTTCCTGAACCATATTTAAAAGCCAGAGTTCTTCATTGCCATAGCATACATTCTCAAGCATCATGCAATTCTTTTGCATCTCTTCGGCAGTATTAACAAGCTTCCAGCAATCATCAACAGTATATGCAGCTGGCACTTCTGTGGCCACATGCTTACCTTTTTGCATAGCATACAAACACATTGGAACGTGTAATTTCCAATTAGTAAAAACCAAAATCAAATCCAGATCATCCCTCTCTACCAGCTTTTTCCAGGAGTCTTCCTTTCCCTTGTACACAACTGGATCGTGACCATTTTTTTTCATTCTGTCATAAACAGCATCGGCTCTATCTGATCGAATATCACATATTGCAACCACTTTAGCCTTGTCAGGCGACATCACTTCGATATGTTTCGACATTCCTGAACCCCTGTTACCCAAACCGATAATACCTACCCTCACTTGCTTGATTGGATCAAGGGCTAATCCCATTACAGATTTGCCCGATTTGGCAGGTGTTCTCCCAATTCGATCCACAATTTCTTCTACATCAGGATTCTTCATCCCCAGTCCCATACCGGGAATTCCCATAAATGCCCCAGTAAGTGCTGAGATTCTTAAAAATGACCTTCTGTCGAGATGATTCTTCATTTTATTTGATTTTGATGAAACAAGCTTTAGAACCGGCTAATTTAAAGTATATATTCCGGTCAAACAATATCCCTCTAATGGCTTTTATTATCTTTGTTAATATAATTACAAACAAAGAACCTTTCACTATACAATGCGATTATGCTGGTTAAGCTTGAAAATATTACCTATGGATATGAGTCGGAAAAAGCTATTGAAGGAATTAACCTGGAGATAGTTAAGGGAGATTTCATTGGAATGATCGGACCAAATGGAGGAGGAAAATCCACTTTGATTAAATTGATTATGGGGCTTATTGAACCATGGACGGGGCGTATCTTGTATGGTAAAAATGAGTTGGGAGAAAAAATTAACATCGGATACCTTCCTCAATATCACGAATTTGATCATAAATATCCAATCAGTATTAAAGAAGTTATCTTGTCGGGTCTGGTAAATAAATCTTCCATGATCACAAGATTCACCAACAAAGATCGTAGGAGAGCCGATAAGGTTCTAAATCTGTTAGGACTTCAGAATATTGGTAACAAAAGTATCGGGGATTTATCAGGAGGACAAATGCAACGTGCTTTCCTTGGCAGAGCCATTATTTCCAATCCTGACCTTCTGATTTTAGATGAGCCTGTTACTTACGTGGATAGCAAGTTTGAACTAGAGTTATATGAATTATTGGAAGATGTAAATAAGAATACAGCCATTCTTCTTGTCAGTCATGATTTGGGACAAATCACATCTTCAGTAAAAACCATTGCTTGCGTTAACAGACATCTTCATTATCATCCTACAAACAAGATAACAGATAAAATGTTGACTACCTATAATTGCCCGGTTGAGTTAATTACTCACGGTAAAGTACCTCACCGGGTATTGAAAAACCACTAGTTCATGTTCGATCTTTTAAAGTACACCTTTTTCAACCATGCCCTGATAGCCGCATTATTGGGTAGTATAACCTGCGGAATCATTGGAACCTATGTGGATACTCGCCGGCTGGTGTTTATTGCCGGTGGGATAACCCACGCTTCTTTTGGCGGTCTTGGAATAGGTTTTTTCCTGGGATTTAACCCACTTGTGGGTGCTGGTATTTTTGCTGCGATAACAGCTGCAACAGTTGAGGCCATTAGCAGTCGGAAAAAAATCCGCGAGGATAGTGCCATAGCTATGGCCTGGTCATTTGGAATGGCAATCGGTATCATTTTTATCTTTCTCAGTCCTGCATATGCACCCAACCTGATGAGTTACCTGTTCGGATCAATCCTAACAGTTACTTCAATCGACCTCTTGGTGATGTTAGGATTAGCCCTGTTGGTCATAGGCGTATTCATTATCTTCTTCAATGATATTCAATTCATTTCCTTTGATGAAGAATTTGCCCGCTCTAGTGGAGCAGCGGTGAAATTCATCAAATACTTATTAATCGTCCTTGTAGCTTTGACATCTGTCCTTTATATCAAGGTAGCCGGTATAATTCTTGTCCTTTCTTTGCTAACCATACCTCAGAATATGGCGATGCTTTTCAGTCGAAAGCTCAAATGGATCATTATGCTATCCATTTTATTTGGAATAATCGGATCAATTGCCGGTTTATTCCTATCATATTTTCTGGATATACCTTCTGGTGCCTCCATTATCTTCTCCCTTGTGATTCTGTATATTACAACATTCTTTTTTCAACGAATCAGACTAAATATTGCCAGGAAATCTTAAAAAATGTGAAAAACGATCCAGTAGGAGAATTATTCTTTGTTATTGTATCTAGTAATTATAATTTTATGCCGCCGTATTTTGGTCCCCTTGGTAAACTTCTTGTCTTTTTTGGTGTCTAAATATTAAAACCTGGTTTTATGCGCTCAACTTGGGGCAGATTATTTATTGGATTCACAGTAATTGTGATGGCTTGCCTGGCATCATGCGAGACTGATTTTCAGATTAATGCTGAAAATGAGGAAGTACCGGTTGTTTACTGTGTATTAAATTCCAGCTCAAATTACCAATACCTTAAGCTTAACAAAACCTACCTGGTTAACAAGGCAGCATTAAGCAACCCGCCTGCCCAGGATAGCATATTCTTCGACGGAAATATACAGGTAGTTTTAGAAGGTTGGAAGGATGGCAAAGTAACAGATATATTTATTTTCGAGCCTACAACTGAAATCCCTAAGGATACCGGGTTTTTCCCAAATGAAACTAATATAATTTATAGAACTGAAGCAACTATCCGTCCACAAGCGAAGTATAGCATCAGTATATATATTGAAAATAGGGATAAGGTTGTATATGCAGAAACTGAATCCCTGGGTTTACTCAGAGTTATAGATCCTCTTGATATCCCCGAAAGAAAAATTAGCTTGAATATTGGTCAGAATTACAACTGCCGATGGAAACCCGTTGATAATGCAGGAATTTATCAGGTGATTATCAATTTCTATTATATGGAATACAATGGCCAGGACTCAATTCAGAGAAAAGTTGTTTGGCCTCAGTCTTTTACATCCCCCCTTACAAATGCAGAAAGCCTCACTAAAGAGATAAGCGGATCAAGATTTTTTCATATTATGGCCGATCATATTCCTGTTTCTGAAGGCCTTATACGAGAAGCTCAGGGTTTAGACTTTTTAATCCTCAGTGGAGGGCAAGAGATTAAGTTCTATATTGAATCCA
>JAUVKA010000170.1 GCA_030592205.1 Bacteroidota bacterium
ATTCCACGTAGCCATAAACTGATAAATTCCTGACATTATCACTATTATTAGTCAGGATAGCCTTCCACATTTCCTGGTCATCTTCCAGTGGAACAAAATACAGGAGTTCGGATTTTATTCCTTCTATCTCTGATTCCACCCTGGTATAGCCAAAACCGTGAGCTACACGGTATGCCTTTGGATCCTTATTAGTTGGCTGCCATGTCAGGCTCCAAAATTCACCAGTATCCTTGTCTTTGATATAGATATACTTCCCTGGCCGGTCATAGGGCACATCATTAATCCTATACCTGGTTATCCTACCATGAAGGGGGGATTTGAAATAGGAAATTCCACCGCCGTTATTACTGATGGAGGAAAAATACCTTCCGTTGTATAGATAATTAATCCATGGGCTGGGAGTATCCTGCCTGTGGATAATATATTCCCGGCCGTCTTTACTGAAATCTCCGTAATTCATTATCAATCAAGATTATTATTCGTCCCTCCGTCCCCATTATTACCTTGTGCCTTGAAAGACGCATCATGATGCGTCTCTACAATCTCCCTAACTCCCTATTTCCCTATTTCCCCAATTCCCTATCTCCCTACTTTTCCACAAATCCTGAGTCATCATGATCACGAATATTTGTGCGTAGAGCATGGATCATCTCCTTTAGATTCTTTATTCCTCCAATGGTGAACCAGATGGTCACGATCACGGCTGTAACCAGATAGATCCAGGTATAAACCTTCCAGAATTTTATCCAAACCTCATTGGAAACATCCGAGGTAAGGTTATAAATCGTTCCGATAATAAATACTACAGTCCAGGCAGCAGTCCATCCATAAGTAGCTATATAAATAATCCTGTCGCCAAGGGTAAATTCCTTTGTTGGTCCCAATAATTTCCATCCTTTCAGAGGCTTGTCCGGTATTTTCCCTTTTTCAGAATCAATAGCAAACTCTCCACGGTGAAGGAGCTTGTCCATGTTATGAACTGTTTTCGGTCCGAATATAGAAACAAGGAAGAAAATAGTAGCTGCCGAAAGCATCGCTATAAGCCAGAACCACTGGCCATTGATAAAGAAATCATCAACCACAGAATTTATAATAATGCCAAATCCTGATATAACGGCACCGGCAATCATGGCCGACCAGGCGGCTAAAGTTGATCCACGGCTCCAGTATAATCCTCCAATAATAGCAGCTCCCGAGCCGCCAACAAAGATAGAAGCGGAGACAGCCATAAACAGAAATACCTTTTCGCTCTGCTGGAAAAGAATGCTAAGCACAAAAATTGTAATACCTACCCCGAGAATTGAATATCTCAGATATTTCATGTGCTGCTCAGGCTTGAATGCCTTCTTACGTAAGGGCAGAACACAATCCTGAATAAATATACTCCCGAAGGAATGGATGTAGATATTATGACTGGTAATCGCAGCTGCCAGCATTATCGCCACAAAAGCTCCTTTTACCCCTATTGGAAGTAACTGATTAAGCACCATTGGTACACGGAGTTGCGACTGTAGGGTTTCGCTGCCCACATTTGCTATAGATTCGTTTATGACCCCGGCTACTCCGGCAAAATCCGCATGATGTAACACAGTATAGGCTATAATGGGCACAAAAACCAGGAAAAGACCCCATTGTGGAATCAATCTCCAGTTGGTGAGAACATCAGCCATTTTGGCTTCATGTGCTGATTTGGCTGCCACGCTAACAGATGAATTACCCTGCCAGGCAAGCTTGGTGTAAATCAGGCCAAACATCCCAATAAAGAAAAACCAGATATTAAAATCCTGGACCTCTGTGGCTTTAAAAGGATTAACCAGAGATGCATTTTCAGGTGCTCCATTCACGGCCTCCCCTATCTGTCCCCAATCCACTTGGAAAATCAACAGGATCACAATTCCTACAAAAACGATATTTACAAAAACACCCTGGATAAAATCAGTGAACATAACCGCAATATGGCCGCCTAATAGGATGAAAAACAGAGGTATTGCAACCATAATACCTGCCAGCAGGATAAATGTTCCTGAATATGGTCCAACCATTCCTATTTCCGGGATACCAACGAAATAGATAAAAAAGCGGGCCGTAACAGAAGGGAAAATTATCATATTAATAAGGCCGGAACTAAAAGCCATGAATCCGGCAAAGATTCGGAATGCCCTACTATAACGCATTTCAAAAAACTGAGCCATAGTCAATGCCCGGGTCTGACGATAGCGGTATACAACCCAACCTGTGACACTCATCCCAACCAGAATAATAGCGGTCATCATTTCCCACCAGCGTGAATTAAACCCTGCAGCATAATTCTGCTCCAGTGCACCAATCACAGTAATGGCTCCCAGAGCAGCTGTACCATGGAACATGGATATAATATACCGACCGCCGGTCCTGCCTGTAGCCAGAAAATCAGTAACACTTTTTAATAAGCTTTTACTTAGAAAAACCATCCCTACCATCAGGGCGAAAAGCATGAGGACTATACCCCAGTCGAGCCAATTTAAATTCATTTTTTGATTTTCAAGAATTTCGGCTAAGATAATAAGAAATGACGATAGGGAGAGGTTTTGGCTTGTGAGTTGCCTCTGCCTCGCAGGGGTAACTCAAGTTGCGGGTTGCGAGTCCTTGAACCTTACTTTTGCTTTCCTGCTTTCCTGCTTTCCTGCCTTCCTGCTTTCTGTCTTCTTGCCTTCTTGCCTTTTTTTGTATCTTAACGCATCATTTTTTAAACTTTACTTTTCGTAAAACCAGACCCGATATGAAAAAGACCGTTTTAAATATGCTGCGCGATTGCGCTAAAAATCACCCGGAAACAGTATATACTTCCAATAAAAATAACGGGAAATGGGAAAGCATGAGCTACCCCGAAGTTTTAAAAGAAAGCCGTTTTATAGCTTCCGGCCTGATTGAACTTGGTGTTAAAAAAGGGGATAAACTATCGCTCATCTCAGAGGGTAAAAACATTTGGATATGCATGGAGTTTGGAATGCTGTTTACCAGAGCAACCAATGTCCCGCTGGCCCTTAAATTGCTTCCGGAAGAAATCCTGTTCAGGATAAAGCATTCTGAATCAAAAGTGGTGGTAGTCAGCAAGATGATGCTAAAAACGATCGCTCCTCTTTATAATAAGATGGGTAAGGGGATTAAGCTTATTCTCCTGGAGAATTCTATTAACGGAATGGAGAATATGTTGAGGGAAAATGATATTATATATGGCAAGGAATGCTTTCTATACGGCGATATACTTGAAGATGGGAAGAATGCATGGGATAAAAATGAGAAAATTCTTAAGGAGAGAGAAAAAGATATTAGCGAGGAAGATATCGTAACAATCTCTTATACTTCCGGAACCACAGGGGATCCTAAAGGTATCATGCTAACCCACCTCAACTATTATCACAATTGCTGGGATGCAATGAATTATTTTATCGTAGATCCGGGCGACCGTTTGTATATCTGCATTCCCACCGACCACTCATTTGCTCACACAGTGGGCATTTATGCTGTACTAACCACCGGCTTTAGTCTTTATTTTGTAGATTTTGGTGGTGGAGGCCTCCAATATGCCAAGAATGTTGCTAAAAACCTGCTCGAGGTCAATCCCCATTTCATGCTCAGTGTTCCTGCCCTGAGCGGCAATTTCATGATGAAGATCAAGGATGCTATTCAGGTTAAGGGCAAATTTATTTCCGGTATTTTTAATATGGGCATGAACGCGGGAATAAGAATGAACCGCGACGGATATAGGAAAGCAGGCTTCCTGGTAAAAATGATAAATTATCTGCCTTATAAACTGGCTGACGTTTTGGTTTTTTCGAAAGTCAGGAAGATATTTGGCACCAGTATAAAGTATATCGTAGGTGGTGGAGCCCTGCTGGACATTCGCCAGCAGCATTTCTTTTACACCCTTGGGGTGCCTGTATATCAAGGGTATGGACTCAGTGAAGCCACACCTATTATTTCGGCTAATACTCAGCAGGTCCATAAGATGGGCAGCTCCGGCAGAGTTATTCCTAATGTTGAATGCAAAATTATTAATGATAAGGGTGAAGAAATGGAAACTGGAAAGCAGGGCCAGATAATTATCAGAGGTAAAAATGTAATGAAAGGCTATTACAAAAACCCCAAAACAACTGCAAAAACTATAATAGATGAATGGTTGTATACCGGCGATCTTGGATATCTGGATGAGGACGGGTTTTTATTTGTTATTGGTCGTGAGAAGGCTTTACTGATCTCGGCTGATGGAGAAAAGTACTCTCCCGAAGGTATTGAAGAGGCAATTCAAAATTCGGGTGATTTGATTCACCAGGTTATGGTCTACAACGATATGAAGAAAAACACTACGGCAATTGTTACTCTTCATAGGGAGAAGGTACGGGCATATGCTAAAAAGAACGGATTCACCAGTGCAGATCAAATCCTTGAGGCTATCAGGAAAGATTTATATGCCTTCAAGAATGTGCCTGAATTCAAGGGTCAATTCCTGGAGAAGTGGATTCCAACATCCTTTCAGGTGGCACCTGAAGATTTTTCAGATAAAAATCAAATGATTAACTCTGCTCTTAAAATGGTAAGACACAAGATACAGGAGGTGTATCAGGACAGGATCGATTTCATGTACGCTCCCGGAGGATCAAATGTTATAAACAAAATGAATATCGAAACTGTTACAGAACTATTACCAAACTAAACCCTTATGAGATCTATCCCATTAGGCTTTGTAGTAATTCTGTTATTTCTAGGCGCTTGCAATTCTGCTGAAAGGAACGAAGCTGTTAAACGCATTATCACCGTCAGCATTCTCCCACAGAAGTATTTCGTAGAGCAATTGGCTGGTGATGAGTTCGATATAAATGTAATGTTACCGCCGGGAAGCAGTCCTGCCAGTTATGATCCTACTCCACGGCAACTTCGGGGTCTGAACCAGTCTGCTTTTTACCTTAAAATGGGATACCTGGGATTTGAAGTGGCCTGGATGGAATCAATAAAGAAGAACCATAAAGAATTGAAAATAATTGATCTGTCGGCAGGAATCAATCTAATACATGGAGAGGCTGAGGATGAGGGGCATGAGGAAGATGGACACGTTCATGATCATAGCGGTATTGACCCGCACATCTGGATGTCGCCAAAATCAGCTGCAATAATGGCAGATAATACGGCAAAAGCTATTATTCGCTTCGATCCGGCTTGCCAGGATCTGATCAGAAGTAAGCTGGCTGATTTAAAAGCCAGAATATCTGCATTGGATCAGGAATTTGAAGCTTTATCCCAACAATTGGAAAATAAAAAATTCATCATTTTTCATCCCGCGCTGACCTACCTGGCTCGTGATTACGGACTGGAACAGATCCCCATGGAATTTGAGGGCAAGGAACCTTCCGCAGCCCACATGATGAAACTAATCAACATAGCTAAGGATGAGGATATTAGCAAAGTTTTTATACAGAAAGAGTTCGATAAAGAAACCGCACGACAAATCACCAGGGACCTTAATGCCAAACTAATCCAGATCGATCCTCTTGCTGAGGATTGGGAGGGGCAGATGGAGGAGCTGTTGGAGGCTTTTAGGCTCAAGATTCAAGATACAAGACCAAAGACCGTAGATAGGTGAGGGGGGATTAATGGTTAATGGCTAATGATCAATTGTAAATTGTAAATTATTTAGGTTACAAAAATCACCAACTAATCCCTTCCGCGTGCAACTAATTCATTAACGCGTTATCTAAATTCATAGTTCAGCTAAACAATTAGTTAAGTATTTCTACTTTTATATCAAGCCATTTAGGGTCCCCAAACAGTTGAAAATATCAAACATTTTCAAATTAACTCTTTAAATGCTTGAATGATGGAAACAAAAAAAAGTAGAAAAGCGAACCTGGAGAACAAAAGAACTCTATTTCTCGAGATAGGTTTTGTTCTTGCCCTGGCACTGATTCTTCTGGGATTTCAATGGACAAAAACTGAATTACAAAGCGGATCACTAGGCTCATTACCTGATATACAGGGGGAAGAGGAAATCATTCCCATCACCCGTCAGGAATTACAAAAGCCGCTTACTCCGCCAAAACCGCAGACAGTAGTACTGGAACTCAATATTGTTGATGATGATGCAGTGTTGGATGATGAATTTGTGCTTGATGATTTTGAAGCAAACCAGGATGATATTATCGAAATTATATTTCAGGAGGAAGAAGAGGATGATACTGACACATTTTTTATACTTGTTGAGGATATGCCTCTGTTTCAAGGTGGAGATTTAGATGGATTCCATCGCTACATCCAGGGTAGCATAAAATACCCCAGAATTGCCACAGAAAATGCCATCACGGGAACTGTTCATGTCCAATTCGACATTAACAAAAAGGGTGAACTAGTGGATATTATTATTCAGCGTGGAGTAGACTCTTCCCTCGACAACGAGGTAATCCGTGCTCTCAAAGCAGCTCCAAAATGGACACCCGGAGCACAAAGGGGCAAGCCTGTAAAAGTTCGAATGTCAATGCCGGTGAAGTTTACGCTTCTATAAGGCTTGAGGCAAACTTTAAAAGGCTTGAGGCTTATGGCTTAAAGCTTGAGGATAAGGATAAGGATTTTGTATTAAGTTTATAAGGAAGGGATAAGTATCTGAGTATCCGAGTCACTAATATAAAAACTCCCAGTACTCAACATCCTTTTAGTCTGACTCCCATTCTTTTGTCACTTTTGCAGGAAAAGAAATCTACAATAATTGCCGCTATCTATAGCATCCTATCCCGTCAAGCCGGGACTGTCGCTTCACTCCAGCATCCTACAACCCGCAACCCGCACCAATTTTCCATCGTTATAAATGTATTTTAAACATCTAATTTTACCTTTACTGTTCAAACCCTATAATTACTTCCCATGTCAACACCTCATGTTATTGGATTGGATTTCGGAACCGACAGCGTAAGGGCTGTAGTAGTAAATGCTTTAAACGGAGAAGAGGTCTCTTCATCAGCTCACTTTTATCAGCGCTGGAAGGAAGGTAAATACTGCGATCCCGCTAGAAATCAATATCGCCAACATCCCCTGGATTATCTTGAGGCCATGATCAAAGTTGTAAGGGCATCCCTGGTGAATGCCCCTCCCGGCACAGCTGATTCCATTGTTGGAATGTCATTCGACACCACCGGCAGCACACCGGTCTTTGTGGATGAAGATGGAATGCCCCTGGCCTTAAAACCTGAATTCCATGACAATCCAAATGCCATGTTCATCTTATGGAAAGATCATACATCCATTAAAGAGGCTGATGAGATCAATGAGCTGGCTCATAACTGGGATGTGGACTATACCAAATACGAAGGTGGTATCTATTCATCTGAATGGGTGTGGGCTAAGGTTCTTCATGTTTTGCGTGAAGATGAAAAGCTTAGGAAAGCCGCTTACTCCTGGATAGAACACTGCGATTGGATGCCGGCAATCCTTACTGGTAATACTAAACCTGAGGAAGTGATCCGCAGTCGCTGTGCAGCCGGTCATAAGGCAATGTGGCATGAGGATTTCGATGGACTCCCCTCAAAAGAATTTCTGACAAAACTTGATCCACTACTTGCTCCCTTCAGAGAACGCCTTTATACCGATACTTACACCAGCGACCAACGCGTTGGAGGATTAACAGAGGAGTGGGCCAAAATTCTTGGACTCAAACCAGGCATTGCCGTGGGTGCTGGAGCTTTTGACGCCCATATTGGTGCAGTGGGAGGAGGAATTACCCCCTATTCTCTGGTACGAATCATGGGAACCTCTACATGTGATATTATTGTTACACCCCTGGAGGAAATCAAGGGCAAGCTTGTAAAAGGTATATGCGGCCAGGTGGATGGATCCGTTGTTCCAGGAATGATGGGACTCGAAGCCGGACAATCAGCTTTTGGTGATGTGTATGCCTGGTTCAAAAACCTGCTTGCATGGACGCTGGGAGACGATGCCGATGATGAAATGACTAACAGAATAATCCCGGAACTTTCCAGGGAGGCAGAAATACCCCCGGATGATGAAACTATTCCGGTAGCAAC
>JAUVKA010000353.1 GCA_030592205.1 Bacteroidota bacterium
AGACTGGATGTCAGATGAATACTACCTTAATACTGAAGCAGTTCCGGTGATTGAAGACTGGATGTCAGATGAAGATTACCTTAATGCAGAAGCTGCTCCAGAAATTGAAGACTGGATGTCAAACGAAGATTACCTGAATACTGAAGCAACTCCAGAAATTGAAGGCTGGATGTTGGATGAAGATTACTTAAATACTGAAGCAACTCCGGTGATTGAAGACTGGATGTTAGATGAAGATTACCTGAATACTGAGGCGCAGCCAGAAATTGAAGACTGGATGATGAATCAGCTCAACTACGAATAGTTCTGAAAACCTGGCACAGGCTTTGATAAGAAACATTAACAAAAGATAAGACAAAAGCACTCTATAAATAACTTACTTTGTTTACACAATTCAATTAAGATACTACATTTATTGCAAGGAGTAAATGTTTGTTTTTCGAAACAGTTAGGAAGACCGGTGGAGACCGGTCTTCTGTTTTTTACCCGCCCCAAATATCGCGATCAAGGCTTCTGTAATTGACTGCTTCGGCCACATGGTGGGCCTCTATTCTGGCTGCCCCTTCCAGGTCGGCAATTGTCCTGGATACTTTCACAATCCTGTCATAAGCCCTGGCCGAAAGTCCCAGTTTTTCCATAGCGGTTCTTAGTATAGACCGTGAGGGATTATCAAGCTCTATCAGGGATCGTTGCATTTTTGGTTTCATCTGTGCATTGCAATGGATTCCGGGATATGGCTTGAATCTTTCTTCCTGAAGTTTGCGGGCTTTTATCACTCGCTGTCGGATAGTTGCGCTGCTCTCGGCAAGCGGCAATGCTGATATTTTCTCGAAACTAACCGGCACCACCTCAATATGCAAGTCGATCCGATCGAGTAAGGGACCTGAAATCTTATTCAAATATTTCTGTATTATTCCGTTTCCGCATACACAATTCTTTTCCGGATGGTTATAAAATCCACAGGGGCATGGATTCATACTTGCCACCAGCATGAAATTTGCCGGAAAATCGATAGAATAGCGAGCTCTGGAGATATTGATCTTTCGGTCTCCCAGTGGTTGCCTCATTACTTCAAGTACCGTTCTTTTAAATTCGGGCAGTTCATCGAGGAAAAGCACACCATTATGAGCGAGGGATATTTCTCCGGGCATTGGAAAGCCCCCTCCTCCTACAAGTGCTACATCACTAATGGTATGATGGGGAGACCTGAATGGTCGTCTTGTTATCAGAGTTGAATTAACTCCAAGCCTGCCGGCAACTGAATGAATCTTAGTAGTTTCCAGAGATTCGGTAAGACTCAGAGGTGGTATGATTCCTGGTAATCTCTGAGCTAACATTGTTTTCCCGGCACCAGGAGAACCTATTAAAAGTATATTATGTCCTCCCGCAGCTGCCACCTCCATTGCCCGCTTCACATTTTCCTGACCTTTTACATCATTAAAATCAATATCAGCCTTACTCACTTGATTTATGAAGGTAGTTTGAATATCCACCATAACAGGATTCAGATGAAGCTTGCCATTCAGAAAATCCACAACCTCTTTTAGATTTGAAACTCCATAAGTATCCAGGCCATCGACTACACCAGCTTCATTTGCATTAAAATGAGGCAGAATGATACCCTTAAAACCCTCCTTCTGTGCCTGCAAAGCAATAGGCAACACGCCTTTGATCGGCTGGAGTCCTCCATCAAGAGAAAGCTCGCCCATGATGACAAACTTTTTCAATTGCTCTTGTTTTACCTTACCGTGAGCTGCCAGAATACCTATAGCCAGAGGCAAATCGAAAGCTGCACCCTCCTTGCGGATATCTGCAGGAGCCAAATTGATTACAACTTTCTTCCCAGGCCATTTCATTCTAATCTCAGTAAAAGAAGAGATGATCCGTTGCTGACTCTCTTTAACAGCATTGTCTGGAAGGCCAACCAGACTATATCCGACACCATCAGAAATATGCACCTCAACACGTATAGTTGTGGCAGAGATCCCATAAACTGCGCTTGCAAATGTTTTTACCAGCATTTTTTTATCTTTAGTTCGCTTATATAGATGATATATTTCGGTCTGATTGGAAAAAAAACAAGGATTTTTTACTATGAATAAGAAACTTAAGGATAAATACTACGAAATCATTTTTGAGGCTGATACCCCGGCCGGAAAACTTTTTGACATTTTCCTGCTTGTCTTCATAGTATTGAGCATATTGGCAGTGATGCTTGAAAGCATAGAATCAGTGAGCGCTGATTTTGGTCACTTTCTCCTAATTTTTGAATGGTTCATCACGATAATTTTCACCTTTGAGTATATGATGCGGATCTGGGTTGTAAGAAAACCCTGGCGTTATATCAAAAGCTTTTATGGGATTATTGATCTGCTTGCCATTCTGCCTACATTCATCGGACTTTTTATCTCTGGAGCTGCCGGCCTACTGGTTATAAGAGCTTTACGCTTACTGAGAATATTCCGAATACTAAAAGTGAGCCGCTATACCCGTGCCGGTGTCGCCTTAAAAGAGGCCCTCCAGGCAAGTATTACTAAAATTTCTGTTTTTCTTTTCGCTATCATGATGCTGGTGATTATTATCGGAACCACAATGTACCTGATAGAGGGAAAAGAGCATGGATTTAAAGATATTCCAACTAGTATTTACTGGGCTATCGTTACACTAACAACTGTAGGATATGGTGATATTCTTCCACAAACTGTTACCGGACAATTTCTGGCCAGTTTTGTAATGATATTAGGCTATGGAATAATAGCCGTTCCCACAGGTATCGTTACTGCAGAGGTTCTAACAGCAAAAAAAATAAAAGCCACTCATGTTTGCCCCGAATGCCTGCATGAAGACCATGGTAAGAATGCTAAATATTGCGACCATTGCGGATCGGAGCTTCACCTGCGGGAATAAGGCCAATCTACAGCATTTTTCTTACCTTTGTGGCGTTGGGCAAATACTTAATATCCTGATAACAATGGCTTTTATTAAAATTGAAAAACCCAAGCAGTTCAAATATATCCCACGGTTCTACGATGAGGCTAAAGATGATCTTGAAAACAGAATCAAACGAATTGACAATGAGATCGAAAGAGAAGAGAGCGACGAATATATTCCTAATCTTAAAGGACAATTCCGGAAGAGGCATGAGGCACTTTATGGTTCTGTGGTCAAACCCAAAGGCCGTACCGTCAGCCGATGGTTTGTACTAATCATTTATGCTGCTTTGGTAATGGCTATCATATATCTGGTTATGAACATCTTAACTAAAATAAGTTAACCTACTCCAGATGGCTGATATTGTCCGTGTCTTAACTGATGCTGTAGCAAACCAAATCGCGGCCGGGGAGGTTATTTTACGACCTGCCTCGGTTATTAAAGAACTTGCTGAAAATTCCGTGGATGCCGGAAGCGACAGAATCCAGGTGATTGTTAAAGATGCAGGAAAGTCCTTAATCCAAGTGGTGGATAATGGCTGTGGCATGTCGGAGAATGATGCACGGCTCAGTTTTGAAAGGCATGCCACATCAAAAATTCGTGATACCACAGACCTTTTTGCTATCCGCACCATGGGATTCAGGGGAGAAGCCCTGGCATCTATTGCTTCAATTGCCCAGGTTGAAATAAAAACACGGAAGCTGGAAGACGAAATGGGGACGCTGATCCGTATCTCCGGCTCGGAAATTGAATTACAGGAGCCGGTAGGCTGCAATCCCGGGACCACTTTTTCTGTTAAGAATTTGTTCTATAATATTCCCGCACGCAGGAGGTTCTTGAAAACCACAAGCACTGAATTAAAACATATCATTACCGAATTCCAGAGAATCGCCCTTGCTCACCCGGAAATCAGTATAAGATTAAATCATAACCAGACAGAAATATATAATCTGTCGCCGGAAACCAGGAAAGAGAGAATAGCTCATCTTTTAGGAAACCACTTTAATCACAGTCTGGTCCCCCTGGATACCAAAACCAGTCTTATTAGCATTAGTGGGTACATCGGCAAACCGGAGAAAGCAAAAAAAACCTACGGCGAGCAATTCTTTTTTGTGAACAATCGCTTTATGCGGCACCCCTACTTTCATAGAGCAGTAATAAATGCCTACGGCTCCCTACTGCCACCTGATACTTTTCCCTCATACTTTATTTTCCTGGATATTGATCCCGAGCATATCGACATCAATATTCATCCAACAAAAACTGAGATCAAGTTTGATGATGAAGGGGCAATTTTTCAAATGCTAATCGCCTCTATAAAAGAAGGTTTGGGCCGTTTTAATATAACTCCATCTCTGGATTTTAATCAAGATGGGGCAATCGAGATCCCAATTTTTCGAAGTAATGGCCCATTGGATATGCCGGAGATTCAAATCGATCCGGAATACAATCCATTCACCACGGACATGCGTGGCCATGAAAGAAGTCCTGTATCAGACCACAGGACAAATATTGCTCAGAATTGGGAAAGCCTTTATGAAGGAATAAAAAATCCTCCTTCCGAAAGTATTGCTCTGGAAAACAAAGAA
>JAUVKA010000142.1 GCA_030592205.1 Bacteroidota bacterium
ATGCATATCTGATATTGTGCTTCTAATTCTGTTATTGAGCCTAATGCAACATTTAGAAAATATAAAAACTGCGATTTGGAGTTTCTTCCAGCCCCCTCGGCAATATTTAGAGGAATTGAATAAGTAGCTTTTTTCATTTGTGATTTCAGATCATACTCCTTTTGAGGAAGTTTCTCAATAAATTTGTATGCTAATACAACCAATTCCTGCGATTTTTTGTAAACAATTAAATCTTTATGTGTCATATTTGTGGTGTTTAATAATATAGATGATATTTTAAGGAAAAGTGGAAAAACTATTATCACTTTTTCCACATTCCTTACGGATAACTGGATAACTGGATAACGGAATATGACAAACCAAACATTTCGGCAATTAAACATAATAACAGGCTGGATTATATTTCTAATCGCTGCGATTACTTACCTGCTTACTATTGAACCCACCGTTTCATGGTGGGACTGCGGCGAATTTATCTCTTCTGCCTATAAATTGGAAGTAGGGCATCCCCCGGGAGCACCTTTGTTTGTTCTGGTAGCCAGGGTATTTAGCATCTTTGCAAGTGATCCTTCAAACGTGGCCCGCATGGTGAATATAGTATCCGCTCTTTCCAGTGCATTTACTATTCTTTTCCTTTTCTGGTCTGTTACCCACCTGGCTCTTAAAATGATCAAAAAAGCTGCTGAGATAAGTCTCGCTGAAGGATTATCTGTTCTGGGTGCCGGAGCCGTAGGAGCATTGGTCTATACATTTTCTGATTCCTTCTGGTTCTCTGCCGTGGAAGGTGAGGTTTATGCCATGAGCTCACTTTTTACAGCCCTGGTTTTCTGGGCAATCCTGAAATGGGAGTCTCAGGCAGATGACCCATCATCACTGCGATGGATAGTATTTATTGCTTTCCTAATGGGCCTTTCAATAGGAGTACACCTGCTGAACCTCCTGGGCATCCCGGCCATTGTTTTTATTTACTATTTCAAAAAGTATCCTGTAACTAAAAAAGGAGTACTAACGGCCTTTTTTGTGTCAATTCTGATCCTGGGTGCTGTAATGTATGGCTTGATACCTGGAGTAGTATTACTTGCAGCCTGGTTCGAACTCTTCTTTATAAATCTTATAGGACTTCCGTACCACTTTGGGTTAATGATCTTTTTTATCTTGTTGGCAGGCCTGATAGCCTGGGGGCTTTTTGAAACAAGAAAGAGAAACTCACTGTTCTGGAACACAGTTATCCTGGCCGGAGCTTTCATTATTATCGGTTATTCCTCATACGGATTGATCCTCATTCGCTCTAATGCAAATACTCCAATGGAGCAGAACAATCCGGATATGATTTTTCATCTAAAACGTTATCTCGATAGGGAGCAATACGGTGACAGACCACTCATTTACGGGCATTATTACAACGCTCCTCTGATTGACCAGATACAGACGAAACCGTACTATAGTAAGGCTGATGGGAAATATAAAATTACTGACTACACAAATAAGCGAATTTACGATAAACGTTTTCTGACCGTTTTTCCCAGGATGTGGCACAACAGTCGACAACATGCTCAGTCATATCAGCAATGGGCCCGGATCCAGGGCATCCCAATACAAACCACATCCCGTAATGGCCAGCCCCTTACCTTGCAGAAACCAACATTTTCTGAAAATCTTCGGTTCTTTTTCTCCTATCAGCTTAAACATATGTACTTCAGGTACTTCATGTGGAATTTTGTAGGTCGCCAAAATGATATGCAGAGTCAGGGTGGTATTCTTAATGGAAACTGGATCAGCGGTATCGATTTTCTTGATGAGGCAAGATTGGGACCTCTCGACCGGATAAGCGATGAAGCGAAAAACAATAAATCCAGAAATACCTATTTCTTCCTGCCACTTCTTCTTGGTCTGCTCGGGGCCATACACCAATACCGAAAAAAACAAACTGATTTCTGGGTTATATTTCTGCTTTTCGTTTACACAGGTATTGCTATCGTAGTATACCTGAACCAGTATCCTAATCAACCTCGTGAGCGTGATTATGCTTTTGTGGGTTCTTTCTATGCTTTCTCAATCTGGGCAGGGCTGGGAGTAATGGCCTTGTATAGAGGTATTACTAAGGGAGTTCGGGCGAATTCGCGAACCGGCCCCCTAATTGCCATATCTGTTATCATTATTGGCTTGATGATCCCTGCCCTTATGGCTTTCCAAAACTGGGACGACCATGATCGCTCAGATAGGTATATGGCGCGGGATTTTGCCTTTAACTATCTGAATTCCTGTGCCCCTAATGCCATTATCTTCACTAATGGAGACAATGACACCTTCCCCCTGTGGTATGCCCAGGAAGTTGAAGGAGTTAGAACGGATATACGCGTTATATGTTTGCCTTATCTGAGTGCCGACTGGTACATCGAGCAAATGAAACGGCAGGCTTATGACTCCGATCCCATCCCATTCAGTCTGGAATATGAAGCTTTCCAGAAGGGAGTACGTGATTATCTTCCCGTTCGTGACAGAACCACTGATACTGTTAATCTCAAGAACATTGTTGATTATATTGCCAGCGACCGGGAAGAAACCAGGGAAAGATACGAGGGTGGTTTAGTCCTGGATATTGTTCCAGGTCGTCATTTTAGGATTCCCGTGGATTCAGCTCAAGTAATTCGCACCGGAACTGTGCCTCCTGAAGACGCCCATCTGATTGTTCCAAGCATCGAATGGACACTGAACCGGAATACAATCTATAAGAACGATCTTATGATTTTGGATCTGATTGCCCATAACAATTGGGAAAGACCTATATATTTTACATCTATCATACATGAAAACATCATGGGCTTACAGGACTATTTCAGATTAGATGGATTTGCTTATCGTCTTGTTCCTATCAAAAATGCAAAGGATACCGGATTACCCGCGAGTATTAATACGGATATTCTTTACGATAATCTCATGAACAAATTCCAGTGGGGGAATATGAATGATCCTAATATTTTGATTGATTTTTATACAAGGCGAACATCCACTATCCTACGCGTCCGTTACAAATTTGTGCAACTTGCCAACCAACTGCGCGAGGAAGGTGATCGGGAGAGATCCCTTGCTGTACTCGACCGTATAGTTGAGATTATGCCTCAAGAACAGTTCCCCTACAATATCTTTATTTCAAGCATAGCAGAAGCATATTACCTGAATGAGGCAACGGAAAAAGGGAATGATCTGATAGAAGACTATTTTAATCAGCTTTACCAGGAGTTGGATTACTTGTTATCTGTGCAGAAAAGCTATGGCGAGGCACTGTTAGAAGAAACTAACCGAACTATTTCTATTATCCAGGAGTTGCTGCGTATCACAGAAACGTATAATCAAAATGAGTTAACTCAGATAATTGAAACCCGTATCCAAAAATTGGCTACTACCCAGGAATAATGAAACTTCGATTAAGCAAAAAGTTCCAAATCTCATTGATCGTTAAGCCACCGAAAATGATCCGCTTTTTTTCGAAAAACATGATCTGGAAAATAGATTGTGAAGGAAAACAATTATTCCTGACTTTTGATGATGGGCCGGAACCTGAAATGACTCCATGGGTGCTTGATATACTGGATGATTACGGTGCTAAAGCCACTTTTTTCTGTGTTGGGGATAATGTTAGAAAGCACCCTGAAATATTTAATCTTATCAGGAAAAAAGGGCACCATGTAGGCAACCATACCTATTCACATCTGAATGGGTTCCGAACGGGTATTCGTAGATATATTCTGGATGTGTTCAAAGCAAAAAAGTATATCCCTTCAAATCTTTTCCGACCACCATACGGAAGGATCAGGCAACTGGCAAAACGTATTCTAAGCACTCGTTTCAAGATTGTACTCTGGGATGTTCTTAGCATGGATTACGATAATAATATCCTACCACGACAGGTGGTACGAAATATAATTGCAAATGCGGGTCCAGGGTCTATTCTTGTATTTCATGATAATTTGAAAGCTGATATCAACCTGAAATATGCACTCCCCAGATTGCTGGATTATTATTCCAAAAAGGGGTATGAATTTTTACCTTTACCATATTAAAGAAAACTGTATTAAATGAATGTTTTAGTATTAGGAGCAGGTGGCAGGGAACATGCGCTGGCCTGGAAAATTGCCCAAAGCCCCTTATTGGGTCAATTATTTATCGCCCCGGGAAATGCCGGAACAGAACAGCTTGGGCATAATATCAATCTTAGAATTGATGATTTTGAGGCCATTGCTATTTTTGTCAGGCAAAAGAACATTACTGTCCTTATTGTGGGTCCTGAAGATCCATTAGTTAAAGGCCTTTCAGATTTCATGAAAAGTCAGGATGATTTTGGCAAACTGGTTATTGTGGGGCCATCCCAAAATGGAGCCCTTCTGGAAGGCAGCAAGGAATTTGCCAAGAAATTTATGATCAGGCATCACATTCCAACTGCAGGCTATGCTAGTTTCACGACCGATAACATCAAGTCAGGGAAGGATTTCCTAAATAGTCTCAGCCCACCATACGTACTCAAAGCAGATGGACTTGCAGCTGGTAAGGGAGTGCTGATTATTGATGAACTTAATGAGGCTGAAGATGAGCTTGAGGCCATGCTGAATGGTAAATTTGGAGAGGCCAGCAAAAAAGTTGTTATTGAAAAATTCTTGTCAGGAATAGAATTATCGGTTTTTGTTATTACAGATGGCAAAAATTACCATCTGCTGCCTGAAGCAAAGGATTACAAAAGAATTGGCGAAGGAGATACAGGTCTGAATACAGGAGGAATGGGAGCTATTTCCCCAGTCCCTTTTGCCAATTCCGAATTCATGAAAAAAGTAGTCGACAGAATAGTGGAGCCTACTATCAAGGGCCTGCAACAAGACAAGATCGATTATCAGGGATTTATTTTCTTCGGACTGATAAAGGTAAAAGATGATCCATTTGTTATTGAATACAATGTAAGAATGGGTGACCCTGAATCTGAAGTGGTGATCCCTCGTATTCAATCCGATTTGCTCGACTTATTCCAGGCCATGGGAACAGAGGAGTTTGTGAAGAAATCAGTGGAATTCAAAAATGAAGCAGCTACTACAGTTATGTTGGTATCAGGTGGATACCCCGAGAGTTATGAAAAAGGTAAACTGATTTCCGGACTAAATGATGTGAAGGATTCTATACTATTTCATGCCGGATCACGTATGAATGATGGACAGGTGCTCACAAATGGCGGTCGGGTAATTGCAATTACTTCACTCCATGAATCGTGGAAGAAGGCTCTTGACCAGTCGTACTACTCAGCGCAACTGCTTGATTTTGAGGGAGTATATTATCGTAAAGATATCGGATTCGATCTATAAGTTCCATCATGTTTCAGCAGCTTCGCTCATATAGCCTATCTCTGCAATTGCTCCTGCCAATTATTGCTTTTCTGCCTTATCTGGTATTTCTTTTTGTTGCGGATATTCCACAGCCAGTCACTCATAACGCCCAGGGTTGGTTCTATCACAATTGGCAGGAAGGAATTATGCAAAAGCCTTGGCTCTTCTTTGTTTTGGGTTGGTTACTGAATATGATCACTGCCTATGGTCTTCATTGGATAAACATCCGTTTCGAAGTGCTTGGGAAAAGAACTGTTTATGTTTCCTTTCTTTTTAGCTTGTTGGCGCTGACTTCATTGGGCTTCCACAGCTTTCATCCCGGGATGTTAGGCGGGATACTTTTATTCATCTCCTTGGTTTTTCTTTTTTTAATATATCATCGTAGCAAAACTCAGGCCTATTTGTATAATGCTGGCCTTTTCTGGGGATTATCGGTCCTGGTATACCCACCATTTCTGGCCATGCTGCCACTTTATTTCCTGGGGGCACGTTTTGTGAAATCTACAAGATGGAATGATTATGTTCTTTTGTTTGCCGGATTTATTACCCCTATATGGATATGGGCGGCCTATGCATATTTGAAAGGCTATCTCAATTTCCAATGGCTAAGCTTGTTGCAATGGGTAGAAATACAAAAAACCTGGCCGCCTGAATTTCCAGGCAACCAGCTTCTATGGCACCTGTTTTTTGTTTTTTTAATCCTGGTACTCCTCTACAACATGAATCTCTACCGGGTGAAAAAGGATGTTGGCCGACGCGTATTAACACTGATGAGCCAGCTAATCTGGTTATGTACAGCAATTTTCCTGATTTTTGAAAGGGTATCCATCGAAATCTTTTGGGTAGCACTTATCCCTTTGTCATTCCTTTTCTCAGTAGCAGCATTTAACTCGAGAAAGCCCTTTGTATCCGACCTGATTTTTACCGGCTTCTTTATTTTCATGATTATTTTCCAGATCAAACTAGTGTTCTGATATGGATGCAGGAAAACAAGCCTTGGCATATTTTAGAATCCCTGAAAGGAATAGTAAGTTATGGAAAATATGAGAGAAAAATACGAGGAGCTCTTAATAAATAACTCTCTTGATTATCAAAAATTAAATAAACAATACAATTTTTTAGGGATATTGAGGTTTTTGGTAATTATAAGTCTGCTTGCCTTACTGATTTATTATTTCAAATCCAACAATGTTGTTTTTCTTCTAATATCATTTATAGCTATAGCTGTATTTCTTGTCCTTATTAAGTTCCATAGCAAGCTGTCATTTAAAAGAAAATTGGCCAAAACCTTAATCGAGATTAATGAACATGAGCTGGCCTACATAAAAAGAGAGGCAATTCCCTTTAATGATGGTTCAGAATATATTGACACAAAGCACGCTTACTCCTACGACCTGGATTTTTTTGGAAAGGATTCTCTATTCCAAAATATTAACAGAACGGCTACTTATATCGGCAAAGCAAAACTAGCGGCTCTTTTGCAATCGCATTTATCTAATAATGATATTTCACAAAACCAGAAGGCAATCAATGAGTTATCCGGAAAAATTGAATTCAGACAAGGCATTTATGCAATAGCCAAAATAGCTAATGACAATAAAGATATTTATGGCAAATTAATCGACTGGCTTCATTCAAATCAAAATAAATCCTACTTTTTGCTCAATCTTTTTTCCTTTGTATCTCCCCTTGTTATTGCCATTCTCATAACCCTCTATTTTACAGATGGTAGTATTATTTTTCGCTATGCCGCAACAGGCCTGTTTTTGATCAACATAACAGTACTTATTGCTAATATAAAAGCAATAAAAAGAGAAATAATTGGTGGCTCTGTAATTGACAAGATTATTAGAAATTACAGTTTGTTAATTAAATCAATTGAAACCGAAAATTTTGAAACAGATAAACTCAATCATCTTAAGGCAAAGCTCAAGAATAATTCAGAACTCGCAAGCCGGCAAATTGAAAAATTATCTTCGCTTTTCTCTCAACTAGATAGTTTATTCAACTTAATTGGAGCATTTATAACCAATGGATTAGCCCTTTATCATATTCATGTTTTTAGGAATTTATCAAAATGGAAGGAGCGAAATAATCAATGTGTAGGTGAATGGCTTAATGTCATTGGAGAAATCGAGGCCCTGGGCAGTTTGGCTAACTTTTCATACAACAATCCTTCTTTTTGCTTTCCCGAACTAAATGACGATCACAAAATTGAAATTCATAATCTTGGTCACCCTCTAATTGAAGCAGCCACGAGGATTGACAACAATGTGGACTTTAGCAAACAGAGGTTTATAGTTTTAACCGGCTCGAATATGTCGGGGAAAAGCACATTTTTAAGAAGCCTTGGTGTAAATATGGTTCTTGCCGGTATCGGTTCGGCAATTTGTGCTACCAAAGCAAATATAAGCCCTTTAAATGTTTGGGTATCGATGAGAGTATCCGACTCCCTGGAAGATAATGAATCCTACTTTTTTGCCGAGGTGAAAAGGCTGAAAGAAATAATGGACAATTCTGAAAAGGAAACTACTTTTATTCTATTAGATGAAATCCTGCGAGGGACAAACTCCGAGGATAAACACATCGGAACCGTTGAAGTAATAAAGAAGTTAATTTCAAAAGGTGTAATAGGTGCAATAGCAACACATGACCTGAAGGTTTGTTTAACCACCGACAAACACCCTGAAACACTTGTAAATAAGTGCTTTGAAGTTGAAATAGTTAATAATGAATTATACTTTGATTATAAACTTCGCGACGGGATTTGCAGAAATAAAAGTGCTACGTTTTTAATGGAAAAAATGGGGGTTATTTAAGCAAAACCATTATCTAATAATATTGATATTTAATGTCAAAAATTTATGAAACCTGTAGAATATTTATATCAAGATAATTTTTCCATAAGCACCAAAGATGCTGATTTCAAGAAGTATTTGAGAGTTAGCTCTCTAGTGAATTTTTTTATCCAGGGCGCCTGGAAACACGCTGAGGAATTAGGAGTTGGATACAGTCATCTTTCAAAATTAGGCGTAGGCTGGATCTTTTCCCGTTTCAGAATCAAAATTGAATATCTTCCATCATGGCCTGGGGATATTATTCTGACTACCTGGCCAAAAGGACTTGATCGCATATTTTACATTCGAGATGCTGAATTACATAGCACCGATAATAAGATACTGGCTTCCATAACCTCCGCCTGGTTAGTTGTCGACACAAAATCGAAGCGGCTCAAACGTTCTCTTCCTCAAATTGAGTTTTTAACTAAACTAGAGCAAAAATATGCTATTGAAGAACCAATTCCATCATTAAGTTTCGAGGGAATCCCGGGATATTCAACTAATTTCAAGGTCAGATATAACGATATTGATATGAACATGCATTTAACAACTGTTCGTTACATCGATTTTATGTTCGACACTTATGATATTGAATTCATGGACAAACATATCC
>JAUVKA010000312.1 GCA_030592205.1 Bacteroidota bacterium
AACCTGAGTGGAAACATGTATATAACTCCTGTTCCAAAATGTCTTCCACCAAGCCTCATGTTCTTGCCTCCGTTCATCCTTTAATTTCGAATCTATGTTAGTGGCTATCTGCTGAATTTGCCCGATCCAGTCATTCATTGTTTCCGTATGAGCAGTATGCACAACAATTGATGCGGAAAGTTCCTTAGCTGGATCTTTATTCTCCAGTTGGTATGGTGAAACTTTTTGTAGCTGATCTGATTGGATGAGTGCTCCAAAAGTTCTGTTTAACAATGGATCTTCACTCTCAGGCAAATACCCCTCAAGCCCTTGCAATTTCATATTTGAACTCCACACAGATTCTTCATTTCTGTGCGCCCAAATCACATGGCTTTGATCTGCATCAATAATACTGTCTTTACTTACAATTGCTGATTGTAATCCATAGGCAGAATGAATCTCATTTTTGTCTGTTATTTCTCTTGAGTGAGTACGCCAGGGCTCGGTACTAAGCTGTGCCACAATAGCTTGCTGGCTATTAATATCCATCTCGATAAACGGATTATTGGCATCGACCCATACTTCGATGGCAACCTTCTCCTCTTGCTCTCCGGCTTCAATATGAATAACTCCATCCTCAAGAACCAATTCCTGAGAAAAAGGACTTCCTTTTTTGAAGGGATTGGGGGACAAGGAAAGCCTGACTTTCCCAATTTTTAACAAACGTGCATTTTCGCTCCAGGCATCAGTTTTTGAAAGGTAAAAAAGTAAATCACCATTTTCCTCTACCCAAAGATTGATTCCGATATCGCCGTTTCCTGCTGGCATGGAACCTAAAGAATTTAATGAAGGACTATCCCAAACCACATTGTATGAACTCAAATAGCTATTTAACTTTTTTTCTTCGAGTCGCTGCAGTATGTGTCTGACAGATTGATCTGCCATGATCTGATACCCTGCAGGTTTCCAATGAAATCGATCCAATTTTGCCAGGTGCAATTGATCTGCAACCATACCATATAAATCATTTACCTGGATATTATGGTTTCTCATCACTCTCTCAGCCAGAGCATTACGCTTAGTAATGATTGGATTAATTTCCTTGTTCAGTTCAGCTTTACCCTCTTCAGTAACCGGTGTAATGCTAGCCCAAATTAGTTCGGCATCACCAGCGTTTTCTTCTATCGTCTGTACATATTTTTCAAGCAAGGGCACATATTCCTCATCCATTATCCGTCCTTTTGGCCATCCATGCAGGCCAATATTAAATTGAATTACATCGTAGGCTTCGGAGGAAACGACTTGCTTCAGATCAGAAAAAAGAAATTCGCTCTTGAGATGTTTAGGTGTTAACCAATAATCTACATCTGCAATACCTTTCAGGCTATCAATGACATATTGATGAAATCCATTCATTACTGAATTACCAACGAGCAATACTTTTTTCAATTGGCTTTGCTTTTCTTTTGCCGGATAAAACTTCCAGGGGCCACCCTCGGAATGCAAGCCCATTTCAGTATCAGTTTGGCCAAGGGGTTTACTACTGATTAAGCCAATCCCCCGATTCCCATCCTTATCTACAGCACAGTAGAACATGTAATAGGTTTTATTCTCAGGATTCCAAACCAAAGAAATCTTATGAGCATACTTTTCATCGATACCTGAAGGATTGCCCCCTGCTTTATATAAGGGCTCCGGATCAACGGTCCAGTGGTGCAGGTCATCTGAATATGCAGCCATTATGTGGGCACCTCCCTGTCCTACACCAAAGAAAAGGCCCACCCAATGATCTTGATCCCAGAATACCTTAATGTCGGAAGAGAACTTTTCATTATAGCTGTCTTTCGGGCCATGCGGAATGACCGGATTGTTTGCAAAACGTGTCCATTCAAAAAGATTCGTAGATTCTGCCAGTCCCATCTGTTCTATCGATCCATTGGCTGCATTGTATATGTTGAAGTATTGACCTTCATGTTCAATCAACCAGGGTTGGTATATGCAGCTCTGTTCCCATTCACCCCTGTCATCATCATACACAGAAAGTATTGGCTGCTCCATTGCTCTTTCCCAATGAATACCATCATCACTCCAGGCTACTCCCTCGTATCCCGGCCTCAGCTCATAACCTCCCTGTCTTGGATACGCACCATAAAGCGAATAAAATCTCCCATTCTTCTTTTTAAGCACTCTGGGGGCTTTTATATCATAATTCTCATAAAGATATGCACCCAAAACAACCCCGCCATAATCAAATGATCCTTCAGGACCATATCCCATTGCCAATTGGTAGTTCTCCCAATGGATAAGATCTTTGCTTTCAGCAATAAATGATTGATACCCTTTTCCATCAAAACCGATGAAAGTTATATACCAAAGATCATCTCCGGGGATTTGAAAAACAGTTGGAACATCGGTCATCTTCACTTCTTCATATCCGGGGATATCCGGATTGGAAGGAATGACCAGATTGGGATGATAATGCCAGTTTCTGTAGGGTTCAGACCATTCTGATAAGGATTGGGCCTTGAGTCCCATAGTGCTGATTACAAATACTAGGAGTAGTATGCTTGTTCTTGTTCTGGTGTGATTTTTCATAAACTTCTATATGTATTAATTGAGGCTCTAATACCTGTTTCAGGATTGCCGTATATATCAAGATGTCCCCTTATGGTCAGGCCCCTTAAACAGGATCTCTCTTACCCCTGATGTACTGTCAAGATATTCAAATTCAGGTATTCTTTGCAGGCTATCCAGGTTCCAAATTAGATCATCCGATCCATCCCCAATTGGTACCGACAGGTTTCCGGGCATGGCGGGGTTTGTGAAAGGGCTTATACCTAAAAACAAGCTGCAGAAAATCAATACTTTAACTATTTTCATTATCATTCTGATAAGTTTTTCAACCACTCAACAAAAACATCCTGCTGATCCTTTTGGAAACGACAAATATCATCCGGGCTTTTAAATGCAAAAGCACCTGTATCGCCCCATGAATGTTGAACTTGTTCAATACAGGTTTTAATATCATCCGCGTTCGAAAACCGGTCAAGGATAGGGGCATAAATCAGAACATTTCGCGGGACGATCATTTGAATAAGATCATCATAATCGTATGGAATCTTTGCTTCCTTATTCTGATATAATCCGAGTTTAGGCAGCACATGATGCCATTCCCATAAGCGACTAATTCCGCCTGTTGACTTCTGATTGGTGTCGGTTCGCATCGGGGTGAAACCGCTAAAAGAGGCAACCCCGGCAATGCGTTTATCAAGGGCTGCAGCATACAATCCAACCATAGCTCCATAGGAAAAGCCACTGATATAAATTTTGGATGGATCAGTCGCCGGGACGTCTTCCTGAGCAACACCTATTCCATCCACCAAATAATCGATTACATTACTGACGTCTGATACAGCCCTCCCTAATAAGGACCAATGTGGATATTTCTCATAAAAATCAAATGCACTGGTAAGCTGATCCCCAAAACCAAACTGGTCATAAGCAACAACAATATATCCCTCTTGTGCAAGACGCCAGTAAATAGTAGTACCACCATGTACCCCATAACCTTCGTTACTACCATGGGAATAGTTCCAGGGATGGAGCCAGATAACGGTTCCTTTGTAGTCTTGTACTTCCGGATCATAATAGATATTGCCATTCATATTGCGTTTAAAAGCAAAGGGAACCCGCTTTAATCCTCCGGGATTCCACCGGTCTCTAGACCATTGGGGAACACCAAGTTCTTCTTCCGAATTTATAGGATGTGCTTCTTCATTATTATTACTGGCCAGCTCTTCTCCAAGCATCCACTTAATTTTTTCCTCCACAGTCGAGTTCCTGGCTAATTTCAGGTCCTGTTTTCTTTGTCGAGTCTTCCAGGCTTGAAAATCAAAGCTGTGATGAAGCACTTCCGGAAAATCATCTCTTGTTTTTGTGCTTCTTCCAAAAGACCAATCAAAGAAATCGAACATCTGCTTGGTATGAGCTTGCGTAATAGGGTTATGTTGCCCTGGCCGGTAACTCAAATAAATATTATTCTCAGCACCCAGAAAACGGAAAGCCTTTTTTGCATTCAGGTAATTACGCTCCACCCCGAAAGTAGGATCACTACCATCGTTGTAAGCTGTGTGGATCATTAAATGACGAGGTGCAATTGTCGCCATAAGGGCATTGCCTTCTACCGGTAATTCATTTTCCCTGCCGAGATATTTTTTCAGGCTTGCCTTTGCCCAGGGTGCAGGGAAATCATCTACAGATTCCATAAAAGTCTGCCTCGAAGCAAACCTGTAGGAACAGCCCGTAGGTGTACCTGATGAACGCGCTATCACGGCCTTAAAACGCTCATCAAATGCTGCGGCATAGATCGATTGTTTCCCATACCTGGAATGCCCTGCTATGCCTACTGCTGAAGGATCAATGTTGTAGCCGTATTTTGTATCCAGAAAATAATCCAGTGTTCTGCTTGCCAGCCATGCCTGTATTCCCAGGGAAGAAGCCCAGCCTGCATCGGGGTATTCTTCCTTGAAAATTTTCCATCTGTTTTGATAACCCGGATAGTCTTTCTCCTGATGATGAGTATCTAAACCCGGATAAAGACAGGCTATATACCCTCTTTTGACAGCCTCCTCAGCCCATTGCCACTGATATTCTCTGGGTTGCGTCAAAAACAGGGGCCTGGCGGTACTGTCCATCTCTTTGGGTTCCCACACTTCTATTTCAAAAGATTGCTTATTGGGTGTATCAAAGGTCAATACAGTCCGTTTCCGCCTTGTACCATCCTTTCTTTTTACGGTTTCAATAACCTTTGCCGACAATAAATCAGGCAGGTCTATGGGAAAATGGCCAATGAAATACTCGCACCAAAGACTTTTTATTTCCTTTTTGCGCTTTTCCCAGTCTGATTTGGTTCTCACCTTTGTGCCATCCAAGAATGTCATGGCATCGGGCAGGTCTGCTTTGGCATACGTTTGAATTTCAGAAGTGCTATCATCCGATAGCTTTACAATGATCAGTGAATGAGGCGGTAACTGAGCAATCCCATTTTCAAATTTGAGTCTGATCTCTTTAGGTTTGATCCTGTCAGGATGGTCAATGTCGTTAAAGGATTCTGTCGATTCTCCGGTCAGTAATGTAGCTTTAAATGTGCCGTTGAGCGGTCTTTCTCCAAGAC
>JAUVKA010000230.1 GCA_030592205.1 Bacteroidota bacterium
TCCTTATTCATTTGATTGAAGTAAGTCAGAATCTTATTTGATTGTGTTGATATGTACTTATTTTTCATAGTCAAAATGTCAGCTTTAACCTGACTACAATGATACGAAAAATAGTGAAGGTGTGGGTCGGGTAAAAAAAGAAGACTGCAACCACGGCTCTCCGAATGGGAAAATAAACTGGTGGTTTATTGCTGGGAGATGCTCGATTCGTTGGGGGGGTCTTTAGAGTTATGCACGTCGTGATTAATACTTTCCCTTCTCCGGTATTACATGCCTCACCCCTCCTGTGGGATCATCCATATCGCCGGTATAGCGTGGGATGATGTGGATATGAACATGGTCGATAGTCTGTCCGGCTTCCAATCCCACATTAAATCCCACATTAAATCCATTTGGCTGGTACTCCTCCATAAGGAACGATCGCATCTCTGCCACCAGTCTCCATTCGTTTTCATGGTCAAAGGGTTTTTATTAGTCTCCGCAATCTGTTGTAAAGAATATATTTGGGCTGTTGTGCATGACAAGTTGGATTCCACCTGGGGGAAATGGGGTGATCCAAACACAAACTTTCTCAAGGTGGGGATTTTGCCATAGTTCTAGGTTAACTATCTTATTATTTGCTGAGATGTCTAGCGTTCCTAGCAAGTTGTTCCCTGCATTCAGATAAGTTAGATCCAGATTCCCTGATAGATCAATAGAGTTAAGCTCATTGAAAGAAAAGGCTAACTCCTTCAAATTCGACAACTGAGAGAGATCTAGGGTGCTGAGTTCATTACTGGCACAATAAAGAGCTTCGAGTAAGGGGTTTTTCGAAAGATCAAGGGTGTCAAGTTGATTTAAACCACAGTCAAGGTAGGTTAATGAACTGCTATTGGAAATATCTAGTTCATTGATATTGTTTCTGGTACAATTCAGACCTTTCAATTTCGTAGTATTTGAAAGGTCAAGGCTTTCCAATTCACAATTCTCGCATCTAAGGTACTCCAAGTTTTCATTATGGCTAATATCTAGTATGGAAATGGGATTATAGCTGCAACTAATATCTATTAAAAGTGGATTCTTTGAGACATTAAGGCTGGATAACTTATTCTCTGATAATTCTAATTTAGTCAGTTCAGGGTTACCCGAGAGATCAAGATTACTTAGATCACAGCTTGGACTAAATAGATTATCCAGCTTACTATTATTCGTAATATCAATGGAGGTGAGTGGATTAAAACCGCAATTGAGGTCGACTAAACTAGGACAGCCCGAGAGGTCAAGGCTAGTTAGCTTGTTATCATAACAATGTAGTTCCTCTAGTGCATTGTTACTGGATATATCCAACTCTCTCAATAGATTTCTGCCACAATTCAAATTTTTTAGAACCTCATTGTAGGAGATAACCAAGCTACTAATTAGGTTTAAACTGCAATCCAAAGACACAAGGTTCGAGATTCCTGTTACATCTAGTTGTTCAATTATATTATTTGAGCAGTTAAGCTCAATCAGGTTTACAAAAGCTTCGATTCCCGACAGATCAGCTATGCCTTTATCATGGAGGCGCAGCTCTGTGGTTCTTTCTGCTTCATCTGCACTAATCATACCATCACCATTTGTATCAATCCCTGTTTCTATCAATGCACTTAAAAAATTGTTGTCAGGAATAGAAAGTTGATCCTCTTCTTCACACTGAGTGAAGAAAACTATTATGGCTACAAAAAGAAGAATAGTAGTGCTTGACCTTATCATCGATGTTGGGGTTTTAGGGTATATGGCAAAACTCTATTAACTATAGACATTTTTCAATATCAATGATGTTTCAAAAAATATGCCACAAATTTTATCGCATAATATAGACCCCTAATCACTGAAGTAAAAAAATTGCTCAATAATGAAGATAAAGCAATAATACTCAACTTTAAAAATCTTACTCCTGATTGGGATATCTACGACTTCAAGGATTTTCCTGCCATAAAATGGAAACTGAAAAACCTTGAAAGGTTTAGAGTGGATCGCCCAAAACCTTTATTATCGTTGGAGCAAAGACTTTCTGGAGTCTGGTAAGAGGAGGCTCGATGGAAATGCCAGTGTTACTGGTTTTTCCAGATGAATTGCTCATTTGACTCATATCCCCACACATCGTATCTTGCAGTAAACCAGCCCCACTCAATATGCTCCAAAGCCCCAACAAGCTTTCCCAATTCTTGCAGGAAATAAAGCGCAGGAAAGTAACTCGGGTGATCACGATTTACCTATTATTCCATCTTGTCACCTTTGGTTTATCTGCACAGAAGGTACTTAGCATTACAGATATTGAACAAGCCAATGAATCTTTATTTGATCATATTGAAATACTCTGCGATACATCAGGTTCATTTGATATAAGTCAAATAAGATTCGCAAAATACGAGGGTGAATTTTCTCCTTTATCATCGTTTACCAAAGAAATTTCAAGCGATAATACTTATTGGTTACATTTTATTGTCGAAGGATCTCACGAAAGCAATGAGCCAACTGGAATATTCATTCCAAAAGAGAATCACATTGTAGATGTTTACTCAATCTCAGACAGTGTGCTATTCACTCAAAAAACAGGCCTGTATGTAGATGGTATTGAAAATAGTGAGTTTATTCCTTTTTCGAATATTATACAGATAGCAGATGAAGAAACAATTGAATTCTATCTTAGGATTAGGAACACCTACAAAGAATTACCCAATTTTCAATTGGAATTTGTCAATCTGGACACTGAAATTAAGACGAACAATCGAAGAATTATTTTTGATGCCGTGCTTCAGGGCATGTTGTGGTTGATGGCCTTTTATGGACTATTCCTCTACCTACTGAATAAAGACAAACTTTATATTTACTATTCCCTGTATATCTTTTTTGAATCTGTTTTGATGATGGGATGTTTTGCTTTTGGTTTCCGTTTCATATTTAATCTACCCAGAAGCATATTTGTTTATACCGATATCCCCTTTTTCATCGGTTTTATCTTTTACATGCAATTCGTACGCTATTTTATAAACACCGAAAAGCTATTCCCAAAATGGGATAAATCCCTGAAAATTATTCAATCCATATTAATAATCTTAGTGATTGGGATATCCATTGCCCATTATTCAACAAATGCCACACTCACTATTTTTGCCATCCAGAATATTATTATCTGGTTATTATTGATGTATTTCCTCGTGTTCATCATACGTTTATTATTCTCAAAAAACACACTGGCAAAAATTATTGGAGCAGGCACCTTCCTGTTAATTCTTGGCTATGGAGTTTTTTCAGCTCTCATAGTACTTCAAAATAGCTATTACAATGACGCATTATATTTACCTGCTAAGATTGGAATTGTATTAGAATTAATAACATTCACTTTTGGTATAAGCTATCGGTACCTGCTTATCGAAAAAGAGAAACAAAAATATCAGAAGAAGCTTATCGTACAGTTGAATGAAAATGTAGAATTACAGGGTAAGGTAACCAGGGAACTGGAAGATAAAGTCAATGAGCGAACCGTAGAAATAAGTCACAAAAACCAACTGTTAGAACAGCAAAAAGAAGAAGTAGAAGCCCAAAGGGATGAGATTGAGGCCCAGCGGGATCAGCTTGCCATACATAGGGATCTGGTTGTTTCTCAGAAAAAGGAGATAACCGATAGCATCAACTATGCACAACGAATTCAATCTGCGATCCTGCCACAAAATAGTTACCTGAAAAAGATAATGCCGGAGTACTTCATCGTCTTTAAACCAAAAGACATTGTGAGCGGAGACTTCTATTGGATAAAAGAATTTGACAGTCATTTGATCGTAATTGGAGCTGATTGTACCGGACACGGAGTACCGGGAGGATTTATGAGTATGCTTGGTATTACACTGCTAAATGATCTGGTGGTCCAGGGTAACCTCGATCAGCCTGGAGAAATCCTGGGACAACTAAGGCTGAAAGTAAAAGAGATGCTGGCCCAGAAGGGAAAGTTACAGGAACAGAAAGATGGCATGGATATGGCAATCTTCATAATTGATAGAGACACTGGAGTACTTCAGTTTGCCGGAGCAAACAATCCGCTCTATCTCATTCGAAAGAAGGATCTGCTAAAAGGAAAAGAACTTGAGTCATACACATCTTTGGAAACTGAAGATTTACAATTGTTTGAATTGAAGGGTGATAAGCAGCCCATAGGTGTCCATTGGGAAGAAACGGATTTTACCAGCCACACCTTTAGTTTGCAAAAGCACGACACGATCTATGTATTCTCTGATGGAATTGTAGATCAATATGGTGGAGCAAACCGTAAAAAATACAAAGCCGTCAATTTCAAAAAACTTCTGCTATCGGTTCAAAAGGAATCAATGGAAAAGCAAAAACAACTTATAGAAAATGAATTCGAATCCTGGCGTAATGACTACGAACAAATTGATGATGTTTGCGTCATTGGTCTGAGGATTTGAAACTCATAGTTCTTAAAAATTAAATGTATATAATACTGGATATTGATAAGCATCGCTAACATTACTATCTTCAAATGTTTGAGTTTGATATTCTCCCTCACATTCAACAAATAACTCAACATAATCATTATTATTATTTAAGTTAAATGAAAAATTAGGTGATACCACTATACCTTGTGAATTAGTGGTCGGGTTATCAGCCATATTTGTTTGCGTTCCATCACATCTATATTTTGTATATCTCATTGATACCATAACTCCTTCATATGGTTCTCCAGATTTATAAACATGCACAGTACATTGTGAACTAAATGATTTATCAACATTTTTAGAACATTCTAATGAATCTTGAAACAAGTCACATGATGTTAATGATATCATCATGACTACCAAGATTAAAAATACTTTTTTCATAATTTTTGTTTATATATATACTTTGTTAATTAATAATCTGGACCATCTACATCTATTGGTTCATCAGACAAATCTATTTGTCTGCGATGCCACTAATTATCATACCAATCTTGAGTTTCATCTTTAAGCACTACATTTCTGGCGTTATAGATTCAGTGAAAGTGCTTGCTCGTGTTTTTCATATACAAGCGGTTTGTATTGATATATCATACGTGCTTCATCGTATGGAAGTTCGTTTTTTGTCAGGTTCTTTTCCACAAGCCATGAGCCATGCTTCGATCAACATAAATTGCAATGCCCCCTCAGATACTTGATCTTCGGGGGGGGGCGCGGTTTGGCGGATGCCACCTGGTGGAAAAGCCGGACGTTGTGGTTCTTCGATTTTTCCAGTACTGCTCTGAATGCAATCACGAGGAACTTATCAGTAATTGGCAGGTGAATGCCTTGGTATTCTGAAGTTTACCAAAATTACCTCATTCCGGCGAGGGATGGTCAACGCTTCCGGTTTTTCCCCATTATCTCCCCAATCTCTGTCTCTTTTGAAAAGAATTGCTTACCTAAACAGACTTCCTTAACTTGTAAATCAAATAATAAATTGGAGGTCAAAATGAAATTATTTTTTTACCAAATAGGAGTGTTTATGTGCTTTGCTCTTTCGTTTGGTCAAAACGTGTTTGCACAAACCCTAAACGATGTAAATGAAAACATTGTTCAAGTGCTTGATTTGATAATGCTTCAGAAAGAATTAACCGATGCTGCCAGCAATGGGGAGTATGATATTATCCATATTGGCGAGGGGGTATTTGATCTATCCTTAATGGATCAGGATCTGGGTTACTATCCATTACCATTGCCCCAAGTGATCAAAGAAGAAAAACACTCAATTATGATAGTTGGAGCCGGTGCAGGCAAGACTATTTTTGATGCTGGCAATAGCAATAGGAAACTTGGGCTCTCCACTGCGCAGTTAAAAGATGACATGGGAGTATCAATAACTGTTAGAGGTATTACATTCCGTAATGGAGGTGGTTCTTCCTCCGATCATGCAGGCTTAAGCATTCATACAAAAAAAGGAAGCATTGAAGTTAGAGAATGTGAATTTCTTAGCACAGATGGTTCGAATGGTTCAACTTTATTAGCGATGACAGGAACAGAAGAGGGCTTTGGATTTATAAGAGTAATAAGTTGCCGCTTCGACAGTTTACGGTCTACCGTAAAAATAAGTAGCACAAGAGCCAGCGCCTATGTTGAAGAATCGAAGTTTACAAATTTCCGTGATTATCCTGCACTTGATATCTCCAACAATTTAGGGGTGAGTCTCATCTCAAAATGTAAGTTTATCAATAATCATTCAATAAGAGAAGCCCCCTTGAATGCTAATGTATTTCCAAACGGAACCGTTGAGGTTTCTGATTGCATATTCGAAAATAATTTTGGTGCCCAGAGCGGGGCAGTAAAAGTATCAGGAAGGGAAGCTGAAATTAAGTTTAACAGAAACACACTTACAGCTAACAATGGCGGAAAAGGAAGTGGTGCTGCACTATTAACCATGGAAGGATCCGGAAAAATTACTGTTGAGGCTAATTTGTTCAAGGAAAATTACAATAATACCCAGGGGGGAGGCCTGTCAATAATAGCTGGAGGAAGTAAAATAGCTGAATTAGATGATAGCAAAGCATTTATCGGTATATACAATAATATCTTTTCAGAAAATAGAACGGCTGACGAAGGAGGTGGTGTATATGTGGAAACCCAGAAAGGCACAGTTGAAATAATTAATAACACCATCGTTGGAAATACA
>JAUVKA010000134.1 GCA_030592205.1 Bacteroidota bacterium
ATTCAGAATGGGTATAAGGGCATTCCTTGAGCCAGAAAACACTGCAAACGCAGAAATTTTTCTGGATAACATTAAGCTGATTCATTTTTAATGAACCGAAAAAAACAAGTATTAAAATACCTTATTTCGGATTTCCTTGCTGCCGGGTCGAGTTGGACTTTGTTTTTTATTTTCCGGAAGGTATTTATCGAGACAAACAAATTTGGATATCCAATTCCAATTGAGTTTAATTCTTCCTTTTTTGTCGGCTTAGCCTCTTTGCCTATACTTTGGATTCTATTTTATTATTCAACAGGGTATTATAAAAATATCTACCGCAAGTCAAGATTGAGTGAACTGGGGCAAACCATTAGCACAACCTTTATTGGAGTTTTGCTTATTTTCTTTGCTCTGATCCTGGATGATACCATAAAGAGCTATACCAATTATTATACATCCTTTATGGTTCTGTTTTTCCTTCATTTCTTCCTTACGTATATCCCAAGGCTAATATTCACAACCCAGAGTGCTCACCGGATTCATAAACGAATCATTGGATTTCCCACACTTTTAATCGGATCTGACCAGAAAGCAGTGGATTTATTTTCTGAAATGGAATCTCAGACCCGTTCTACTGGAAGTAAATTTGTTGGCTTCATTAACGTAAAAATATATGATAAGTACAAGATGGCTGATCATCTTTCCCATTTGGGGGATCTAAGTCATGTTTATGAGATCATAATGGAACATGAAATTCAAGAAGTAATCATAGCTCTGGAAAACCAGGAACACGAACTTCTTAAAAAAATCATTAATCGTATTGAAGCTACAAATGTGGTTGTTAAGGTCATTCCTGACATGTACGACATCCTCACCGGTATGGTAAAAATGACATCTATCATTGGTACTCCCCTTATTCAGATCAGCCATGACCTGATGTCGGCCTGGGAGGAAAACCTGAAAAGGATCCTTGATGTATTTATTTCCACATTCGCCTTGATTGTACTATCACCTGTCTATTTATTTCTTTCCATAGGTGTAAAATTTTCATCTCCCGGGCCAATTTTATATAGTCATGAGAGGATTGGCAAGTATGGAAAGCCCTTCTCTATTTACAAATTTCGTTCAATGCAACGTGATGCAGAAAAGGATGGTCCAGCCCTCTCAGCGCAGAATGATTCACGTATCACTCGTTTTGGGCTTATGATGCGTAAAATGAGATTCGATGAACTACCTCAGTTTTACAATGTGCTAATTGGAGATATGTCAATCGTTGGTCCAAGACCGGAAAGGCAGTATTTTATCGATCAAATTGTTAAAACAGCTCCTCATTTTTATCACCTGCAAAAGGTAAGACCAGGTATTACTTCATGGGGTCAGGTAAAATTTGGGTATGCTTCCAATGTCCCTGAAATGACCGAAAGGTTAAAATATGATATCTTATACATTGAAAATATGTCTCTCCTGGTAGACTTCAAAATCCTGATTTATACAATCAAAACCGTACTTGAGGGATCTGGGAAATAATAAAACTAATAACCATGGCTTCACAAAAAAAATTTGCCGTTGTTTTATCAGGAAATGGAGTTTTTGATGGATCTGAGATCCACGAAGCGGTCATGACCTTATATGCGATCAATCGAAATAATGCTGAGTATCAAATTTTTGCGCCTGATATGGATCAGCACCATGTTCTGAATCACCTTTCCGGTGAAGAGATGGATGAAAAGCGAAACGTGTTGGTGGAATCAGCCCGAATTGCCAGAGGAAATGCCAAAGCTTTATCTGAATACCTTGCCCAGGAATTTGATGCTTTGATAATACCGGGAGGTTTCGGCGCAGCCAAGAATCTATCTTCCTTTGCTTTTGATGGTGTTAACTGCAAGGTTCATCCCGAAATGGAGATGGCTATTAATACAACACATAAGGCTGGCAAACCTATTGGAGCCCTGTGTATTGCACCGGTGATACTTGCCCGTGTCCTTGGTGATGTTGTACTAACAGTAGGGCAGGATCAGGGAACCACAGACGCTCTTGGTAAGATGGGGGCTCAAGCTGTCAAAACTAATGCCAGGGAAATTGCTACAGACCTGGAAAACAAAATAGTCACTAACCCCTGCTACATGCTGGATTCTTCAATTGTTGATATTGCCGAAGGTGCCAATAATGTTGTAAAGGCATTGCTGAAAATGATGGACTAAGTAGTTATATTGAAGGCTGATTAGATATATCCCAAATCGATATATTTAATTAATTGTTCAATCATAATATCATTGGGGTTTCCCGGGTCGAAATCAGTTTTAAGATTAGAACCAAAAAGTCTTGAAACTCCCTGCCAAAAAAAGGCCGACAATGATCCTTTGTAATGCTCAATCCAATGATAGGTAGTTTCGGAAGATTCCCTGTCAACAAGTTTAAACAGTAGCTTTCCCTGAGTGATTGTCATCTTTCTCAGTTCCGGTTCATACTGAATCCATAACGAATCTTCCACCGATTTAATAAGTTTTCTTCTTTCCTTGTCGGTTGTAGTATTGGACAAATTAACTTCCATTTCAGCTATAGTAGTATTAACAACACGGGCATAGGGAAGCACCCTTTTTAAATTATGCACAAGCCGCCAGTATTTTCTGGCATCCCTTCTGCTTTTAAACTGTGGTGGAGGCATGATGGCGATTTCCTCCAAATAAATATGAGGTATCGAATCACCAGATAAAATAGTTGCATTCAATATTGAATCACGTCGAACCTGCAACTCACGATTTTGAGCTGCAAGATCACTACCGAAGATCATAATCCCTAAAAGAATTAACAATAGCCGCATCGTGATCTTTAACAATTATTGTGCCCGTTTTTATTATGCAAGCACTTTTTTGACCAGCCCAGCTGCTTCTTTAAGCGTTATAGCCGAAAAAACTTCCAAACCAGACTCATCGATCAATTTTTTCCCTTCCTCAGCATTAGTTCCCTGGAGTCTCACTATTACCGGTACCGGCAGGGATCCAATTGACCTGTATGCATCTACAACACCCTGGGCTACCCTGTCGCAGCGGACAATTCCACCAAAAATATTGATTAATATAGCTTTAACATTTGGATCTTGCAGTATGATCCGGAATCCTGCTTCAACTGTATCAGCACTGGCTGACCCACCAACATCAAGGAAATTTGCCGGATCTCCTCCGGAAAGTTTTATCATATCCATCGTGGCCATAGCTAATCCAGCCCCGTTTACCATACACCCCACATTTCCGTCCAGTTTAACAAAGTTCAGGTTAAATCGGGAGGCTTCCACCTCTGATGCATCTTCTTCATGAATGTCACGCATTTCAGCATAAACCGGATGCCTGAAAAGTGCATTATCATCCAGATTAACTTTTGCATCTGCGGCCATAATCAGATCATCAGAGGTTTTAGCTACAGGATTAATCTCCACCATGGAAGCATCAATCCCAACATAGGCTTTATATAAAGCAAGCACAAACTTGACCATATTCTTGAAAGCCAAGCCCTCAACCTTGAGGTTATTAGCAATTTTACGAGCCTGAAAAGCCTGGATACCCAAACCCGGATCAATTTCTTCAGTAAAAATCAGGTGAGGAGTTTCCTTGGCAACTGTTTCAATATCCATGCCTCCTTCTGTGGAATACATAATAATATTTCTGCCGGTTTTTCGGTTCAGAAGAATACTCATGTAAAACTCCTTAACATCCACCTTACCATCGGAACCAGGATAATACATACCACGCTCGATCAATAACTTCCTGACCAACTTGCCATCGGGGCCAGTTTGATGAGTTACCAGTGTCATACCTAAAATATCCCAGGCAAAACTCTTCACTTCGTCCAGGCTCGAAGCAATCTTAACTCCACCTCCTTTACCACGACCACCTGCGTGTATCTGAGCCTTAACAGCCCATTTGTCAGTTCCTGTCTGCTGTTGAATATCTTTAGCTATCCTCACAGCCTCTTCAACAGTTTCAGCCATCTGACCCTCAATAATCGGGACACCGTATTCCTTTAAAACGCTTTTTGCCTGGTATTCGTGGAGATTCATAATTTTTATAATTTCGGTTAATCAGTTATCCGGTTATTCAAATTTTAATAATCAATATTTGAAATCAGGCGAATTTCCTCATTTTTTTCGACTTCAACAAAGAAGAAGGGAAGAAGTTCATTTAGCTTCTCTTTTATACCTTTGATCCAAAATTTTATAGATGCGAAAACTCAAAAACGACGAATTGGACAGACTAAGTATTGATCAATTTCGTGCATCATCCAAAACTCCTGTCACAATTATCCTGGACAATGTAAGGAGCTTGAATAATATTGGAAGTGTTTTTCGCACCGGCGACGGATTTCGCATTGAAAAAGTAATCCTCTGTGGTATCAGTACAACACCTCCCCACCGGGATATTCACAAAACAGCTCTGGGAGCTGAAGAGTCTGTTACATGGGAATATTTTTCGGATACTCTTGAAGCTATCAGGCAACTAAAAAAAGAAGGATTTCACATTGCTTCAGTTGAACAGGCTGAGAATAGTATTCCTCTAAATCATTTTATTCCACCAAAGAATCAGGCCCTGGCACTAATTTTCGGACATGAAGTGAAAGGTGTTCAACAGAAAATCATCAATGAAAGTGATTCCTGTATAGAAATCCCCCAATTTGGCACGAAGCATTCATTCAATATCTCTGTTAGCGTAGGTATTGTTCTTTGGGAAATATATAGCAAGATCTAAAAAGTAATGGTCTAACATCCCTTAAAGCAGTAATGATCTGATCAATTACAGTTCCCAATAACGCAATTATCAAAAAGATCAACTCTATCTAACTTTTTAGTTGCCTGTTTAATTTATTAGTTTTACTTTTATTCCAGAATTAAATTTATATCGATATGCGTGAATTGACCAAAGCAGAAGAACAAATTATGCAAGTTCTATGGCAAAAAGAAGAAGCCTTTGTTAAGGAGATTATTGCGGAGTTTCCTGTACCAAAACCAGCATACAGCACTGTATCAACCATTGTGAGGATTCTCGAAACAAAAGGATTTGTCGGGCATAAGGCCTACGGACCGACTCATCAATATCATCCCTTAATCAGCAAGGATAAATACAGCCATTTTACCATGAAAAAAATGCTTAACAATTATTTTGATGGTTCACTAAAAAAGATGGTTTCCTTCTTTTCAAATAAAGAAAAAATAGATCTGGCTGAGATGGAAGAGATTTTAAAAATAATGGAGAAGCAAAACAAATAATAGTATGGCTGGATTCATCAGATATCTATTTTTGGCCAACCTGTTTTTGATAATTATGGCCTTATTTTATCATCTGGTTCTGTCGAGAGAGACCAGGTTTACAGCCAATCGTTATATTCTGCTTATAGGAACTGGCATAAGTTTAATTTTGCCATTTTTCAAGCTTAACTGGTTCCCTGCAAGCTCATTCTCCATCCTTACAATACCTGAAATATTCGTAACTGCAAAATCCGGTTTTACTCATTACGATTTGGATGAGATCATGATTGTTGGATCAGCCCCATTTTCTATTCCATGGATCTCAATAATAGCTATAGCCTATATAACAGGGACTGCCATTATTGGAATTATGCTCATTTGGAAAATAAAAAAGTTGCAGTATTGGACTCAACAGTACCCTATGAAATGGTTCAGTAATTTATATATCACATTAATGCCGGCAAACTGGAGCCCTTTCAGCTTTATGGGTATCGTTTACTATCCTACTCCCTTTGATAAGGAAGATAGAAGGTCCCAAATGATACTGGAGCATGAACGGATCCATATCAATCAGAGGCATGGCTGGGATATTATATTTATTGAAGTAGTTAAAGTGATATTTTTCTACAATCCAGCCATCTATACAATTAAAAAACAAATCCAGATAAATCATGAATTCATAGCTGATTCTTCTGTTGTTAATGAAGAGCGTAAATCTTACTCCCAGGAATTACTCAGGTGTCAGCTTCATGTCCCCCAATTTCAATTTATTCAACAGTTTAACCAAACATCATTTTTAAAAAGGAGGATTCTTATGTTAATGAAAAACAGATCAAACTCTTTGGGTATAGCTAAATACCTGCTATTACTGCCAGTTATGGCTGGACTCTTGTGGTTGAGTGCATGCACTGATGAAGCTGAACCGACTAATCCAGAGCAAATTGACAAGTCAAAATCCATCATTGAAATGAAATCAGAACAGGACAGTGATCTTGATACTGACAAAGAGTTGAATGAGGAGATTTTTTACATTGTTGAGGAGATGCCTGAATTTGATGGTGAAGGCCTTGAAAAGTTTCGTGATTGGGTTCAACTAAATGTCAAATATCCGGAAATTGCAATTCAGAATGGGATCTCAGGAACAGTGTATGTGGATTTTGTAATTGATAAAACCGGAAATGTTACTTCAATAAAAATTTTTAGAGCTGTTGACCCCTCCCTGGATAATGAAGTTATCCGGGTTCTAAAATCAGCGCCAGACTGGACTCCGGGAAAACAAAGAGGCAAATTCGTTAATGTTAAAATGGCTATACCAGTCAAATTTATGCTGAAGTAATCAATCAATGATATAAAAAAAAAGGCCGGTATTATCCGGCCTTTTTTTTTATCGTTTTACTTAATTGCTCTATTTAACAATGCCTTTAAATTGAGCATCTTCAAAGTATTTTCCAAACTCAATATCTGTTTTGGCCATTCCCTTGATTTCCGGTTTTGCTGCTACTGCAGCTTCAAGAGCCTTAAACATGTTTGCTGAATTCCCCTGGCGTGCATAAACAACAGCTTTGAGATAATCTGTCATTGCGCAGCCTTCTTCAATACAATCCAATGTTTTGAGAGCCCCAGGATAATCTTTGTTAAGGGTTTGTGCCAAGGCAGCATTAAACAAGCAAGATGAGCCAAAATTATTCACTGCCTGCTTATAGTTTCCTTTATTTAAGTTGATGATCCCCATGTTGTGATCCACCTGATTTCCGGCACCTGCAGCACTACGGAACAAACCTTCAGCTTTTTCGAAATCTCCTTCAGCCAGAGCAACAACTCCAAGGTTATTTAATACAATAGGGCTTTTCCCATAAAGGGATGAGGCTTTTTCGATAGCACTTTTACCTTTCTCAAAGTCACCCAATTGAATGTAGGTCATTCCTAAATCATTCCATGCCCGGAAACATTTGGGGTATTTTTCAGAGGTAGCCATATAAATAGCATTTTGTGCTTCCAGGTCATCAGTCAGACTCGCAGAATATAACAATTCCTCTAAGTTCAGCTCTGAAGGATTTGCCATAGCCAATTTCATGATCTCCTCATCTGATTTTCCAATCACATCAACATTAACCGATAGTTTTGAACGGCGGAGTTGTGGAAGTATTTCATCAGCCAACTCAGTGTATGCTGCAGAAATGCTTTTGATCTCTTTCTCACGAACAACGGGATCATTGTACATAGACAACACCCTTAGTATGAGGTCCTTGTCTTGAATGTTGGATTTTCCCACCAATTCTTTAAAACCTTCCCAGTCTTCTGCAGTTGCCATAAGATTAAAAAATGATTCCTGATCAGCCTGTATGACATCCAGATTCTGCAACTCCTTTTTGAAGAACTTGGATGCAGTTTGTGAGCGATTTCCAGCTAATTTGTCATTGAAATCTAATTCTCCATCGGGTGAGGCAAATGCAGAAATCTCAACTCCACGGAATTTAACATTATCTTTCTCATTGGCAGCTTTTACCTGATCTTTCAAAGCAGCAATATCATCAGATTTTTTCTCAGATGATTTAACATTAGCTCTATTGATGTTGAAATGGATATCCGCTTCATAAGTTTCCGGGATAATTCTCTCGAATTTATCTTTAGCTACGATAGTTTCCGCCTCTTTGGGTAAAACCAATAGTGGAGTAGATACAACTCCGTCGGCTAACTTAATTGGATCAAAAACCACACTTTTAGCTCCTTTTGAAGCAACTAAGTTAAGCACAAGCTCGGATACTCGCATATCTTCTTGATAAGGCAAATTTCCTTTGTAGGTCATCTTGCCTCCGGATTTGAAGTTAATGATCTTATTATTGGCAGTTACTTTTTCGCCTTGCAGCGTAACTGGCTCAAATTCTATTTCACCTGCTGGAGTTTTAAGGACCGGTGTAACCACCACAACAGCCTTTGTGCTAAAATATTTTTCCGGAAATCTGGCATCAATCGCAATATCCACATCTCCTCCATGCATTTCAACTACATCAGGAGTAGTATTAAAATTGATTTCTGAGGCATTCTTTTTCATCTTGTTCAATCCGCTGCATCCAGAAAGGACTAACACTGCTACCAAGATTGCGAAAAAGCTGAAGTTGAATTTTTTCATAATTTATTCCAATTAAATAAGTTTTTGATTCTGGTTTTTCAAACTGTACAAATTTATAAATGTTTTCATCTACGCGAAAATTAATTTTCAACGATTAGACAAAATTTTGTTAAGTTCTTTTTTTATTTTTTCTTCTTTTCCTTCACTATTTAAGGTTCGATTACAATATGATTAATCCCGAGGGCATATTCTCTTGTGAATAAAGTATTTACAAGACGATTGTAATGGTCTTCATTACAAACAAAATCAATCTGATTAGTATCAACAATCACTACTCTGAAATCCTTTTGCTGTTTAAAAAACTCGAAATACCCTGCTCGAATATCATCAAGATACGCTTCTGTGATATCCGATTCGTAATTTCTTCCCCGGCTTTGAATATTTTTCATCAGTTTTTCGGTTTCAAGATGAAGAAAAACATATAGATCAGGCTTTGGCAAGGCTTGATAAATAATATGGAAGATTTGTGAGTATAAATTGTATTCATCTGTTGCCAGAGTATTTCTTGCAAATATTAAAGACTTCATGAAATAGTAGTCCGCAATAGTAAAAGTTGAAAATATATCTCTGTCCTGGAGTTCATTCTTTAACTGATTATAGCGGTCTGCCAGGAATGAGAGTTCAACTGGAAAGGCAAAGCGTTCAGAGTTTTTATAAAACTTCGGAAGAAATGGATTATCTGCAAATCTTTCAAGAATAATCTTAGCCTGATACTCATTGCTGATCTTCTTTGCTAAAGAAGTTTTACCAGCCCCAATATTACCTTCTATAACAACAAATTGATAGGGACAGGAAGGATTGTGAAGGCCAGTCATAATGCA
>JAUVKA010000237.1 GCA_030592205.1 Bacteroidota bacterium
AAATAAGGTGATCAGGAAACTGGTCGGAGGTGTTGGAGCCAAAATGAAAAAGGCCAAAGTAGAGCTCATTATGGCTGAAGCAAAAATCAAGGCAAGACATAAAGATCACCTGGTGATCAGCTCGGAAGGAAAGGAATACTCCTGCCGCAACCTCCTCCTGGCTACAGGCGCAGAAGCAATAGTTCCTCCCATAAAAGGTCTGAACAAAGAAGAAGCACTGACCAGTCGTGAGATTCTCCAGATCAAAGAAGTACCGGAAAGTCTGAATATAATTGGAGCCGGCGTGGTAGGAATGGAGTTTGCCAGTTTTTTTAACAGTCTGGGAACGAAGGTGACGGTTTTTGAAATGATGGATGAGATTCTCCCCGGAACTGATTCTGAGATAAGCGCAATGTTTCGTAAAGACTTGAGCAAGAAAGGCGTTAATATTCTCACTTCCACTACTGTTACAGAAATTGACGGGAATAAGGTCATTTATGAAAATCAGGAAGGCAAAGGAGAAGTTGAGGCAGAAAAACTCCTGCTAAGTGTTGGTCGGAAAGCGAATACCGGAGGCATTGGACTGGAAGAACTGGGAATTGAACTAACAGCCAATAAGGGGGTTAAGATCGATGAAAAATGCAGAACAAACATTCCTAATATATATGCTGCCGGCGATATAACCGGCTTCTCCCAGCTTGCACACACTGCAAGTCGGGAGGCTATTGTTGCCGTAAACAACATGCTTGGAAAAACAGAAAGGATGCGCTATAACGCAGTCCCATCAGTAGTTTACTCTAATCCAGAAATAGCCTGTGTGGGAATGACACAGGAAGAAGCAGAGAGTAAGGGTATTGCCTGTAAAACAATGGCCCTCCCAATGGCTTATGCCGGTCGGTTTATTGTTGAAAATGAGGGGAAAAATGGCATCGCCAAGATAGTAGTGGGTGAGAAATATGGCGAGATCCTGGGTGTACATATGTACGGCAACCCAAGCTCAGAAATTATTTATGGGGCGGCCATGGCAATAGAAATGGAAATGCGGGTAAAAGATATGCAGGAAATAATATTCCCCCACCCCACAGTTTCCGAAATATTACACGAAATTGTTTTTGAAAAATAAACTGTAGAGACGGGGCCTTGTGCCGTCCTGAACAGAGACGAAAGAATAAAGATTAAAGAAAAATAGAAATGCCAAAGAATCAATTTATCAATCCGAAAGAAGTCCGGAAATCCGGAGAAATAACATTCAATCCAATACCGGTAAATCAGTACAACAAAAGCCTGAAAGAGGAAAGAGCCATCTTCTCAGATGCCGACCTGATACGTATATACCATGATATGCAGGTTATCAGGGAATTTGAAACGATGCTCAACAAAATTAAAACAACCGGTGAGTATAATGGGATCCCCTATAACCATCCCGGACCAGCCCACCTGTCGATCGGACAAGAGGCTTCAGCCGTTGGAATGGCCTACCTGCTTGGCATTGATGACATGATTTTCGGATCACACCGAAGCCATGGAGAAATATTGGCCAAAGGTCTTTCGGCTATCCAGAAACTTGGCGACAAGGAGCTGCTTGATATTATGGAGTCCTTTTTTGAAGGAAGGATACTCCGAATTATTGAAAAAGGGCACAAAGGAGATACTAAGAGCCTGGCAATAAGATTTCTACTCTATGGCACACTGGCTGAGATCTTCGCTCGTGAAACAGGCTTTAACAAAGGCCTTGGAGGTTCAATGCATGCATTTTTCACTCCTTTTGGAGTATATCCCAACAATGCTATCGTAGGTGGATCAGGTGATATCTCTGTTGGAGCTGCCCTTTACAAAAAGGCAAACCAAAAAAAGGGTATCGTTGTTGCCAATATTGGTGATGCATCGGCTGCCTGCGGCCCTGTATGGGAAGGCATCTCCTTTGCGGCAATGGATCAGTTTAGAGAGTTGTGGGAAGGCCCTTACAATGGAGGACTACCGATAATCTTCAACTTCATGAATAACCAGTATGGTATGGGTGGTCAAACTTGCGGTGAGACAATGGGATATGATGTCCTTGCACGTCTCGGAGCCGGAGTGAATCCTGAAATGATGCATGCCGAGCGCATCGATGGATATAACCCCCTTGCAGTAATTGATGCTTTCCGCAGAAAAAAACAAATACTGGAAGAGAAAAAAGGCCCTGTTCTACTTGATACCCTTACCTATCGAATCAGTGGGCATTCACCTTCTGATGCTTCCTCATATAGATCCAAAGAAGAAGTTGATGCATGGGAATCTGCAGATTCAATATTCAGTTTTGGAACTGAACTGATCAGCAATGCAGTATGCGGCCTGGATGATTTGGAAAAGATCAAGGCCGACACCACAAAAACCATTATGGAAATCATGCGCCTGGCTATTGATGATAAACTGTCACCTAATATGGATCTTATCAAGCATCCGGAAATTATCGGTGACATGATGTTTTCAAATGAATCAGTAGACTGCATGGACGACCGAGCTCCTGAGTCGTTGATGACATTAGAAGAAAACCCAAGAGTCAAGCAGATCAAAAACAAAGAGCGCTTTGCACTGGATGCAAATGGCAAGCCATTCTCCAAAATTAAAACCTATCAACTCAAGGATGGAATTTTTGAAGCAATTATAGATCGATTTTATAAAGATCCAACTTTAATTGCTTACGGAGAGGAAAACCGCGACTGGGGAGGAGCCTTTGCTGTGTATCGCGGACTCACCGAAGCTCTGCCATACAACCGATTATTTAATTCGCCGATTGCTGAAGGTGCCATTGTTGGGACTGCTATTGGATATGGAATGGCAGGCGGACGGGTTATTGCTGAGATTATGTATTGTGATTTCCTCGGACGTTCAGGTGATGAAGTTTTCAATCAGCTTCCCAAATGGCAGGCAATGAGTGGCAACCTGATCAAAATGCCGGTTGTGATCCGGGTATCTGTGGGTTCAAAATATGGGGCACAACACTCACAGGACTGGTCGTCATTGGTAGCTCACATTCCAGGACTGAAAGTTCTATTCCCAGCCACGCCATACGACGCCAAAGGCCTAATGAACAGCGCGCTGCAAGGAACCGATCCTGTGATTTTCTTTGAAAGCCAGCGAATTTATGATATTGGAGAACTTTTCCATGAAGGAGGGGTACCTGAGGAGTACTATGAAATCCCTATGGGTGAACCGGATATCAAAAGAGAAGGATCAGATCTTACTATTTTAAGTATAGGAGCCACTCTCTATAATGCCATTAAGGCAGCGGATATCCTGGAAGAGAAATACAATATTTCCACAGAAATCATTGATGCCAGAAGTTTAGTGCCGTTTAATTACGAAAAGGTTATCGAATCAGTTAAGAAAACAGGTAAGATAATACTTACCAGTGATGCCTCTTCCAGGGGATCCTTCCTGAAGGAAATGGCACAGAATATTACAGAGCTGGCTTTCGATGAGTTGGATGCTCCTCCAGTTGTAGTAGGTTCCAGAAACTGGATAATTCCTGCTCACGAATTGGAAGATTATTTCTTCCCTCAACCTGAATGGATTTTGGATGCCATACACGAAAGTATCATCCCTCTTAAAAATCACCAGGTTTCCACTAACTTTACTTCTGCAGAACAAATACGAAGAAATAAATTAGGAATATAATTTTTATTCAATGAAAGCTAATACAATAGACATAGAGTCAATCAGAAATAAAAACGGGTTTATTATCGATATGGACGGGGTTATTTATCATGGTAATAAAATCCTGCCGGGAGCAAAGAATTTTGTCGACTGGCTTACCCGCGAAAAGAAAAACTTTCTTTTCCTGACTAATGCAAGTGATAAAACTCCAAAGGAACTTCAGGAAAAACTTGCCAGGTTAGGTATACAGGTAGACAAAACCGTTTTCTACACCAGTGCACTTGCAACTGCAATGTTCCTGCAAAATCAAAAGCCAAAGGGAAGTGCTTTTATTATTGGAGAGCCGGGATTAATCAATGCCCTGTATAATGTGGGATATACAATGAATAATATCGATCCTGATTATGTGATTGTAGGTGGAACATCCTCATATAATTATGATACCATTGAAAAGGCTGTCAACCTTGTGCTGAAAGGAGCAAAGTTGATTGGAACAAATCCGGATATAACCGGACCAATAGAAAATGGAATTGCCCCGGCAACAAAAGCCCTTATTTCACCAATTGAAATGGCAACAGGAAAAACCGCGTATTTCATTGGAAAACCCAATCCTTTGATGATGCGTAATGCCCTGAAAAAAATCAATGTAAAAAGAGAAGAAGCTATCATTATTGGTGATCGTAAGGATACGGATAATATTGCCGGAATTGACTCTGAAATCGACACAGTACTGGTGCTCAGCGGCATATCCGCTAAGGAAACAATAAACGATTTTCCATACTGTCCTAAATATGTTTTAAACGGAGTGATAGATATTGCACCCAGAGATTGATTATTATGTATAAAGTAAACAACCATATCCATACCCCATATTCTTTTAGTGCTTTTAAATCGATCAAAGAAGCTTTTGAACTGGCAGAAAAGGAGGGGATTCAGGTGTTGGGAATCAATGATTTTTTTGTTACTGACGGATACTCTGAGTTCAATGAGCAAGCACAGAAACACAATATCTACCCCATCTTCAATGTTGAATTCATTGGCTTATTGAAGGAGGAGCAGGAGAAAGGAATCCGTGTCAATGATCCAAGTAATCCCGGACGCACATATTTTTGCGGCAAGGCACTCAGCTTCCCGGTTTCCCTTTCTGAAGAGAACCGGAAAAAACTGGATAAAGTTGTTTCTGAAAGTCAGAAACAGGTAAAGGATATGCTGAATAAGCTGGCTGAGCTATTGAAGACAATAGAAGCTCCATTCTCACTTTCTTTCGAAGAGATCAAGCTTAAATATGCAAGGGAACTGGTTCGTGAACGACATATTGTCCAGGGACTTCGAAATTCTATTAATGAACATTACCCCGATAAGGCATCCAAATCAGAATTCATTGTGAAACTATATTCCGGTAATCAATCCAAAGTTGATTTATCCGACAATAATTCCTTTGAAGGTGAATTACGAAGCCGCCTTCTGAAAGCAGGTGGAACAGCATTTGTGCCAGAGGAAGAAAGTTCTTTTCTCCCTATCCCTGAACTGGTTGACATCATAATAAACGCAGGAGGAATCCCCTGTTATCCTGTACTGTTAGATGATAAAAATGGCAATTACACAGAATTTGAGGGGGATAAGGAAGCCTTACTAAAGCGCCTCAAACAACTTAATGTTGGTGCCGTTGAATTGATTCCGGGAAGAAATAATATTAAGCATTTACGCTCTTTTGTAAAGTATTTCTATGAGAATGATTTCCTGGTAAGCTTTGGCACTGAACACAACACACCGGAAATGACCCCCATGGAGGTAAAAGCCGGAGGAAATACAAGTCTCGACGAATTTCTGCTCAAAGTAAATGAAGAAACAGCCTGTATTTATATTGCTCATCAGGAACTTATTAGTAAGGAAAGGGAAGGATATCTCGATTCTAATGGCTATTGTAAAACAGGCAAAAAAAAGGCTTTTATCGATGAAGGAAAATCAATCCTGGCAGATTTCCTTAAGAATTAAACGAATCCATCATGAAGAAAGAACTAGAAGCCCTGGTGAGAATGTCACGTACTCTTGGGCAAAACAAGAACCAAATCCTTGCGGCTGGCGGAAATACATCTTATAAGGATTCCAAATCGATATGGGTGAAAGGAAGTGGACTTGAACTGGGACAAATCGAGGCCAATGGATTTGTGGAATGCGATCGCACTATGCTTGAATCCAACCTGGGGAAAACATACAGCCAGGATCCCAACCAAAGTTTTGTGCAAGCCCGAAAGGATTTATTATCCACAATGGTAGATCCCAATTTTCCATTTCAGCCTTCAGTTGAAACCTCTATTCATGTATTACTTCAAGCTCCATTTGTTGCACACACCCACCCTACACTAATCAATGCACTTACCAGCAGCAAGAGAGGCAAGAACCTGATTGATGAATTATTTAGCAAGGAAGCAGTTTTTGTGGAGTATAACTATCCCGGGTTTGCCCTGTTTTCTCGAGTGAAAGAAGAAATCGATAGTTTTAGAAAAATCCACCATACTGATCCATCTATTATTTTTCTCAAAAATCATGGTATTGTGGTAGGCGGGGAAACACCGGAGCTTATTGAAAAGCAGTTTGAAAAACTATTTCAAAAACTCAGTCCGTTTGTGAAGGATTCACCGGAGCTCAAGGAAATAGATTATCCTGCCGACCGGCTAAGCAAAATACTGCCTGCAATCCGAATGATGATTTCCGACAAGAATCCTAAGCTTCTGAAATTTCGAACTCACTCCCTTATTGAGCATTTTTCATCTGGTCAAATCAATTTCGAAAAAATTCACCGCCCATTTTGTTATGATCATGTTGTACACGGTGGAGGAAAATATTTATACCTCGATCAAAATACTGATGAGCCGGGCTTCCTTGATGTGTGCTTTAATAAGATAAATAAATTCAAAAAGGAACAGGGCGTTCTGCCAAGAGTAGTTATGATAAAAG
>JAUVKA010000206.1 GCA_030592205.1 Bacteroidota bacterium
CAGTACCGAAATGGATAATCGATACAACCTATTGAAAAAAGCTGAGGTCAGGAACATAAAGGAATACAATAATAAATTCACAAAACGACGCTTGAATCCTGAAAAGGGGCATAGATACCTGCCATATATTATATTGGTAATAGATGAATTTGCAGATCTCATAATGACTGCAGGAAAAGAAATCGAAATTCCTCTCACCCGTATTGCCCAGCTGGCCCGGGCAGTAGGAATACATATAATAATAGCAACACAGAGACCTTCAACAAATATCATAACAGGAACTATTAAGGCAAATTTCCCTGCGAGGATTGCTTTCAGAGTCTCCTCAATGATCGATTCAAGAACAATCCTCGACAGTCCGGGAGCCAATCACCTCGTTGGACGCGGAGACATGTTGGTATCGGAAGGTCCGGATTTAGTGCGATTGCAATGTGCTTTCATCGACACACCTGAAGTCGATGCAGTTACCCAGCATATATCTCTTCAGCAAGGCTATCCCAGTCCCTGGCTGCTTCCAGAACCCCATACCGATGATGGTGATAATAATGCTCAGGTCAACCTGGATAAACTGGATGAGTTATTTGATGATGCTGCCCGACTGGTTGTTGGCTCACAACAGGGTTCAACCTCAAGCATTCAAAGGAAATTCTCAATTGGATACAACCGTGCAGGACGAATCATGGACCAGCTGGAGGCCTCAGGTATTGTTGGCCCCGCTGATGGCAGCAAACCCCGACAAGTTCATTACATGGATTTATACAGTCTGGAAAAATTTCTTAACCAGAATACAAGCGGAGAAGTTTGATACTGCATAATATTGGTTCAGTTTTTGCAAAAGATTTAATAAACTTCATCACATGAAATATCTACTATTCAACTTACTTATTATTCTTTCTGTATTTGCCGGCAAAGCACAGACAGATCCCGGAGCTATCCTGGATAAAGTTTCTGCAGAACTGAAATCACATACAACTATTCAGGCCGATTTCAGCTTCTCTCTGGAAAATATTGATGCAGACATCTATGACACATATGATGGAAGCCTCGTAATGCAGAGTGAAAAATTCAGACTCTCGCTTATGGGAATGCTTGCTTTTAGTGATGGTAAGACAATGTGGGTATATATGGAAGAATTCAATGAAGCAAATATTATGGATCCCTCGGATAGCGAATTTTTTAATCCAAAAAACATTTTCAATATTTATAAGGGCGATTTTAAGCTAAAGTATTTAGCTAAAGAAAATGGGCTTCATAAAATTGAATTAATCCCACTGGAGGAAAATGAGAACTATAAGCTTCTTATCCTTAAAACGGATCCTGTAAAAAATCATATTAAGGAAGTATTTTATGAAGGACTTGACGGGAATAATTATATCATCAAAATAAAAACCATGCTAACAGACATTCAGGTTGATGACCGCTTCTTTATTTTTGATAAATCTTTATATCCCGGAGTTGAAGTGTACGATATGCATTAATCTAAACCTAAACCAGAATATATGCAGAATGTTACCCTTGTTCTTATCTTTCTATTAGTACCTGTTCTAATTCTTTATCTCTGCGAACAAATTAAATGGGTCAATAAAGTCGGAGCTATTCTTTGGGCCTATGGTATCGGAATACTGCTGCGAGTTCTTAACATAATCCCGGAAACCCCAATAGATCCAGTGGTAGCTATGTCTGACATGACTATCCCCCAATGGATTACTGAATTAACTATACCATTGGCTCTACCCTTGCTTCTCTTTTCTTTGAATTTCAAAAAATGGTTAAAACAGGCCCGACAAACCTTACTCAGTATGGTATTGGCTTTTGTATCTGTGATCACCATGGTGGTAATCGGGTTTTTTATTTTCGGGCCCAACCTTGAAGAAGGTTGGAAGATATCAGGGTTATTAACAGGAGTTTATACAGGTGGAACTCCCAATATGGCAGCAATTAAAACTGCTCTGGAGGTAAATCAGAATACATATATTCTCACACATACCTATGATATGGCAATAAGCCTGGTTTGGTTCATTTTCATTATCACAATTGGTCAGCGGGTTCTGAATCTTGTTTTACCAAAGTCAAAACCATCTTTGGATAATAATATTTCTACGGAAGAAATCGATATGTCCGAAATGGATTCCTTCCGTGGGATGTTTAAGAAAAATATTCTGCCCCCGCTTTTTATAGCACTTGGATTATCTATTCTAATATTTGGCGCAGGTTATGGGATAATGTCACTAGTTCCGGAAAGTGCCCAAACAGCTGTAATTATCTTATTTATTACCACAGCTGGCATCGCTGCATCCTTCATCAAAAAAGTTAACCGGATAAAAAAATCCTTCCAACTGGGAATGTATCTGATAATTGTCTTCAGTATGGCAGTTGCTTCTATGGCCGACATAAAAAATCTGGTTAACATTTCTTCAAGCTTGTTTTTCTATGTTGTCCTGGCTGTTTGGGGAAGTTTGATCCTCCACATTTTGCTTTCAATGATCTTCAAGGTTGATACTGATACCGTTATTATTACCTCAACCGCCCTGGCTTTCTCCCCTCCTTTTGTTCCGGTTGTTGCAGCAGCCCTGAAAAACAGGGACGTTATCATCACCGGCCTCACTGTTGGGATTATTGGCTATGCAGTTGGAAATTACCTGGCAATGGGCCTGGCCTATCTATTAAAAGGATTTATGTGACGCATTCTAAATTGAGAAACTTAAATGATCATAAGCCACAGAAATATGAGTAAATGGCTGTTAGTAATACCGGTGATATTTGTTTGGATCCTCTCCGTGTCGGCTCAGAATGAGACTGGGCGTGATATAATCGAGCATTACTATAGCAGTGCTCTGGAAAAAGGAGCTGAATGTCGCGTTTTTCTACCACCGGGATATGACTCAAATGATATAAATACCCGCTACCCGGTTATTTACCTTTTGCACGGTGCAAGTTCAGGTTATGAGTCATTTGATCTGCTATTGCCTGCTGTGGATGGATTTTGGAATAGTGGATACATAAAGCCATTCATCATGGTGATGCCGGATGGAAGGAGTGAACCCTATCTGGGCAGTTTTTACACTAACTCTGTTCTATATGGGAATTATGAGGATTTTATATTTCAGGATTTGATACCCTTTATAGACTCAACTTATAACACCCTGGCTCAGAAATCTTTCAGAGCAATCTGGGGGGTCTCTATGGGAGCATATGGAGCATTTAAGCAAGTTTTCAAGCATCCGGAATACTATACAGCCATAGCAGCTCATTCCGGTCCGGTTAATTTTGATCTTCTCGTTAATCTTATTCCCGACTTAAAAGAGGAACAAGGTAATCAAGCTCCTTATGATTGGCATTTTGAGTCGGGAAAAGGGCTTACCAACCTGATGATCTCAATGGCCGGTGCTTTTTCTCCCAACCTGGAGGCAGATAATCTGGTTGATTTCCCCCTGGATGATCAGGGAGATATGATCCCGGAAGTAATGGAAAAATGGAAACCCCATAATATATCTCAATTGGCGAACTCCTTTGGAAATAATAAGGATATATCGATCTATTTCGACTGCGGAATACAGGACGAGTACAAATTGATTCACCACAACAGGGCATTATCCGACACTCTGACTAAATATAATATTCAGCATGAGTTTAAGGAGTATTTTGGAAATCATACATCAGGATTAGTCTTCAGAATACCAATCGCTTTGAAGTTTTTTGATAATGCATTTGGATCTGTGATAAACAGTATTGAAGCAATTGACAAACTCCCTGAGGATCTGGTCAGGGTATATGTCAATCCCTCCAGCAGGATAGTAAATATCGATTGGCAATCAGGAACAACTGCAGAAGCAAGCTTTTATCTCATTGATGCACTTGGCAGAGTTAAACACGAGGGGCTGATTCATTCTGAAGAAACTTTCTATTTTGATTCTAATTCATTTCCCCCAGGTCTCTACTTTGTTTCCATTAACTATAATCATATCAAGCTTATATCAAAGATCTTAATAAAGTAAAACTAAAATCCATTCAATGGGATTGTAACTGTTGGAATCAGTAAAAGGAATCCTAGAATTATCAAAATAATTATAAATGGAGTAACCCATTTTAACCACTTTTCATACGGAATCCTGGCTACCCCAAGAACACCAATCAATACCCCTGAAGTTGGCGTAATCATATTTGTAAAGCCATCACCAAATTGAAAAGCCACTACGGTAGCCTGTCGCGACAGGCCAATCAAATCGGAGAACTGTGACATCATCGGCATGGTTAATGCTGCTTTGCCGGAGCCCGATGGAATAAACACATTCAAAAAGGTTTGAAAAACATACATAATGCTCACTGAGGCCAGCTGGCCAAAATCCGACATAGCCCGGGAAACTCCATATAATATAGTGTCAATAATCTTTCCTTCGTTGAGGATAACAATAATACCGCCGGCAAGGCCAATTACCATTGCAGCCGAAAGAATATCTGCAGTCCCGGTAATAAATAATTTGGTGATCTTATTGCCTCCATAGCCCATGGAAATACCAGAAAAAAGTCCTAAAGCAAAGAAAAGTGTAGCTATCTCCATCACATACCAGCCATATCCCATAACCCCAACAATCAGGAACAACATAGTAAAAGTCAGCAATTGCAAAACAAAGAAATGAATGGATTTTCGAAGGCTAAGCCCTCCGCCAATAATGAATAAAGCTGATAGTACAGGTAGAGCAGGTATTCTGTATTCTGCCGTTCCCACCGACATAGTTGTTATGGGTTCAACGAAGGAAATATAAGCAAGAACCAGAGATAAAAAACCATATACAAACCACGCAGCCAGAGGCTTTCTTTTGTCAATCTCATCCAGATTGATCCCTCCCCTATCCCTCCAGTATGCATCATCTTCGTATACAACAGACTTCCGGGGATTCTTTTTAATCTTGTTCGCATAACGTAAGATATAAGTTATGCCAACCAGGTTAATTATGATCCAACAAACGAAACGATATTCAATCCCGGAAAATAAAGGCAGATTTGATAAACCTTGAGCGATACCGATAGTAAATGGATTTAAGATGGCTCCTGCAAAACCCAATCCAGCTGCAACAAAAACCATACTCACACCGGTAATACTATCATAACCCATTGAAATTGCCAGGGGAACAAAAATTATGATGAAGGCAATAGTCTCCTCACTCATACCGAAAACAGCTACAAAAAGACTGAATAACAACATTATCCCGGTAATAATAACATTGTTTACCCCCAGATAAGCCAGTATCCTGTTCTTTTCAAGTCTTTTAGTCATTCTCAGAAAAGAATAGATCCCTACATCAATAGCTCGTGAATGATTCATGATCCAAAAGGCACCACCAATCAGTAAAACAAAAGCGATGATATTGGAGGTATTGACAAAACCCTTAAAAATAGCCGAAAATATTTGCCAGGTCTGGGGTTGATTGTCGACATAATGGAAAGACCCATTGACAACAACCTCTCTCATTGTGCCATTTACGTCGATCATCTCACGATCAAACTCGCCTCCCGGAATGATCCAACTCAGAAATGCTGAGAAAATGATAATAAAAAAAATGATTACGTAAGTGTGTGGGACTTTCTTCAACATAAGGACAAGTTTTAATCAATAAAAACTTTAATTTCATCGGGCTGACGAAAATAGTCAATACTTAGTTAATTTAATCTCCAAAATAATGAATGATTACCAATAGCTCATTTCGTAATTACCAAAAATATTCCAAGTTTTACACAAGCTTAACTGATGGATAAAAATTCCTTATGAACAAACAAGATATCATCTCGGAAATCCGACAGTATTTATGCGATAAACATCTCGATGCCTGCATTATACCCTCCACTGATCCTCACATGGGAGAATACATTCCATCTCACTGGTCGGCACGTGAATGGGTTTCAGGATTTACAGGTTCAGCCGGTACAGTGGTAATAACAATGGATTTTGCGGGGCTCTGGACTGATTCCCGTTACTTTATTCAGGCCGAAGAACAATTGAAAAATACAGGGATACAACTGGTAAGACTTCAAATCCCCCATACGCCAGAACATCTTAACTGGTTATCATCAAATCTTCAGGCTGGGAATCGGGTTGCAATTGATGGTCAGGTTATTTCATTGAGCATGACTCGTCAGATTAAATCTATTCTGGAAGCTAAGGATATAATTCTTGATACAAATATTGATGTCCCCGGTACAGTTTGGAAAGGAAGGCCTGAATTACCTAAAAGCCATGTTTTTGAGCACCAGGTAGTTTTTGCAGGCCAAACCAGAGAGGAAAAGATAGGAAATATCCGAAAAGGCCTATCAGAAAATATTGCAGATTACCTTCTGGTTTGTACTCTTGATGAAATTGCCTGGCTATTTAATCTTAGGGGGCAGGATATAATGTTTAACCCTGTTTTTGTTAGCTATGCTCTGATCTCTGCCAGAGATGCAATTCTTTTTATCGATTCGAAAAAAGTACCGCCCTCTCTGATGAATGAAATGCAAACCCAGGACATCAGTTTCATGGATTATAATGATATTCAACTTGTTTTATCAAATCTGGAAGATGGGGCTGCGATAATGTTGGATCCGGGAAAAACCAATTTTAGTCTGTTTCAATCAATCCCATCTTACTGTCGCATCGTAGAAGGCTTCGGGCTGGTTACTCATATGAAGGCCATTAAAAACGCCGTAGAAATTGAGGGCTTGAAAAAAGTGATGATCAAGGATGGAGTTGCATGGGTGAAATTCTTATTCTGGCTGGACAAAAACCTGGGAAAAATCAAGATAACAGAACTATCGGCAGCAAATAAACTGGAAGCTTTAAGGAAGGAGCAGTTACATTTTAAAGGACCAAGTTTTTATCCTATTTCCTCCTTTGCTGCACATGGAGCAATAGTCCATTACAGTGTGAACGAAAGCACTGATATCGAACTGGAAGCCAATAATATTTATCTTTGCGACACCGGAGGGCACTACCTGGATGGCACTACAGACACAACCCGAACTGTAACTCTTGGAGAGGTAACTAAGGAGCAAAAAAGAGATTTCACTCTCGCTCTGAAGGGTACATTAGGAGTATCTATGTTACGCTTCCCAATGGGAACCAGGGGTTATCAAATGGATATCCTGGCCAGGAAAGCTTTATGGGATTATGGTTTAAATTACGGGCATGGGACCGGCCATGGTGTGGGCTTTTTCCTGAATGTTCATGAAGGCC
>JAUVKA010000044.1 GCA_030592205.1 Bacteroidota bacterium
ACATTAACTTCCTTTTGATTAGTCAGCCTAACCCTGGCAACTTTACGCATTGCTGAATTTGGCTTTTTTGGCGTTGTGGTATAAACCCTGACACAGACTCCACGTCTTTGCGGACATGAATCAAGAGCCGGAGCCTTGCTTTTCTCCACATTTTTCTTCCTGCCTTTCCTGACTAACTGCTGAATTGTAGGCATATAGATAGTAATTTTATGATACTTTATTTATAAATTTGGTGTGCAAAGGTATTCAATTTATTTAAAATAAAGAACAATATTTAAATATTTTAAAAACAATTAATCTTGATCATCCTGTATTCAGCTTTATTCAAAAACAAAGGAGCTCCAATGAAGCCCCTTATAATATTATATAGTGTATTAATCTATTTTTACACTACGGATAGTCGATGATCAAAATCGTCTCCTTTGGAGTTCCTCCAGGCCCCCCACTTCCAACATCATCATCCCCGTCAGGAGACAAAGCACTGATATCCAAAAAAATTTGAATAGAAAAATCCTCAAGAAGACCACTTCCTGGTAGTTGGACATAATATTCGTCCATTTTTTTGTTAATCACAACACTGCTAAAGTTGAGATCCATCACATCACTGGATTGTGTATTAATAAGGTTAACGCTTATGACAGGGAAGTCCAATTTCGTACTTTTGGTTTTTACAAAAAAACTGATCCCATCCCAAATTCCATCACCGTCACTATCAATAAGTTGACCCTTAACGACCTCATAATCACTGGCTGCGCCAGCAAGAACAGGCTTTGGTATCGATATTCCCAATATCAACACCACAAGAATTAATAGTTTAGCTCTTTTCATCTTCCTAAGTATTTAAATTAGGCAGTAAGGTGGTTTACTGCTACGTTCATTAACAAAACGAATACAAATATAGTAGAATTTTCGGAATATTTACATTTTTTTAACAAAACATCCGACTTAAGTGTTTTGAAAGAGGCTAGTAATAAGGATGTTTTCAATTTAAATGCTGATATTTGTTGATAACGTGGACAGGTATAATAGGCAAATGAAATATTGCTGTATAGCATTGTTTATACACCTCATTTTAGTCGTACAGCTTGGGACAGTTTTTGGTCAATCCAGGGTACCTCTATTGGATCCCGGCGTTTCTGCCTTTTTATCTGGCGAATATGGGGAATGTCTTGATCAATACATCCATTACCTGAAAAACCAAGATGAATTACAAGATCAGGAACGACATGCTTTGTTTTTAAGGCTGGCATATATCGCTGCCTGGGAAGAGCGGGATAAAACCTCTATTGCCCTTCTTAAAGATGCTGACGCACTGGAAGATGCTGGGATCATCCCTGATTCCACCGCCATATCCGATCGTTACCTCGTTGAAGCGATATCGGCTTATGGACAAGCTAAGTTGACTGATGCCTCTGACTTATTAGCTAAATCAGCTCAATTGCGAGGTATAGAAAATCGTTTTGAAAAATCGATTTTGGCCGACACTTATGGCTTTTTGGGATTAGTGTACAAGGAGTTAGAAGATTTTGAAAAAGCAATAAGATATTATAAAGAAGCCATACGTCTTGATCGTGAATTGAAGCGATCATTTGTTATGGCAAATGAACTCACAGAACTTGCAAGCAGCCGAATGGCTATTGATCCCTTCGATTCGGAAATTGACACATGGATGGAGGAAGCTCTCGAAATATTCAGTTCACTAGACAATTATAGCGGGCAAGCTTATGTGAACAATGAATATTGCGTCTTATACCAAGAAAGAAGAAACCTACCAAAAGCCCTTGAATACATATTAAAAACTGCGAGCATCAAGGAATCTATCCAGGATGATGATAATCTTGATGTCACTTATAATAATATTGGCGCCTTATACGAAGAAATGAACTATACGGACAGCTCAATACTTTATATCCATAAGGCTATCAATACAGCAAAAAAACTGAGGAAAAACACCAGGGGAGAATATTTCAGTAATCTAGGCGCTCGTTTTGGAAATCTGGGTTATTTAGATTCTGCTATTTATTATTTTAATAAGGCCATCCAACAGATTATGCCACACTCCCTTTCTGATGACCCTGATGCCACTTTTTTTTCGATAGTTAATCCTCAATTGCCAGGATATATTGCGAAAAAAGCAAATGCTTTTTATGAATCATTCCATAAAACAGGAAACCTCGACGATTTGAAACAAAGCATCCTCTCTTATAATATTGCATTAAAACAACTCGATACCTTGCGTTTCTTGTATTCATTTGAAAACAAGCCCCATACCGTAAAAGAGAACCGCAAATACTATTTCCTGGCTCTTCAATCGGCTGCTGAATATTATGAGCAAACAGGCGAAACAGCTGACCTGGAAACTGCTTTTCTTTTGGCCAGCAGATCCAAAGCATTGGTTTTTGATGAATATATGAGGGTTAGTGAGGCTCGCGGCTTTCTGGATATTGATCCCGACTTAATCAGGAGGGTTGACAGCCTGAAAATGCAAAAAGCAGCCGCCCTTCAAAAAGCTTACGAGGTCGAATCCTCCACAATATTTCTTAGTGATTCAATTTCAAAGTATTCATCCCCGGTATTTGAAATTGAAGAGGCTCTGAATGTTTTGGATCGTGAGATAAAAGAACGTAATCCGGCATACTACCAAAGCATACATACCATGCCTGCTTTTTCTTCCGATCTGATCAGGTCCAGACTTACTGAAAATGAATTACTCCTGGATTTCTCCTGGCACAAGAACCAACTGATCATCATGACCATAGGATCTGATATTTTTAAAATGCATCATTTCGAGGTCCCACAGAACCTGAGAGAGCTTTTGGGGACTTATCGTAATTTCCTGGAGGGACAGCATAAACAATTATCTTACAATCAGTTTAAAGAATACTCTCAGAACTTGTACCAATTATTGTTGAAACCTTTTGAATCACAAATTGGGGATAAAAACCTTTATATTATTGCTGATGACAGTCTTGCCTTATTACCCTTTGAAACATTACTATTTAAGGCCTCAAATGAATCCAGGGCAGATTACTCTAAACTTCCCTTCCTTTTGAATAAGAACCCCATTTCTTATTATCATTCTATTCAGCAATTTGTTCTGAATACTGAAAGAGATCCAATATTTTCTCCGGGCATCTCAGCCTTTGCTCCATTTAATAAACTGGATTATAATGAAGGGGGAAATAAATTGAATAAACTGCAAGGAAGTGCCGAAGAGGTCAAGGTAATCAAAAAGCACTTCCCAACACGTATCTTCCGATCTATATCGGCCTCTGAAGCACACTTCCGCAGTGCTCTCAGGACACCAAGAATAATCCATGTTGCCACTCACGGTTTGCAGGCTGACTCGGCTCCTCTTCAGAATCACCTCCTATTCTATCCAAAGCAAAAAAACGAAGATTATAAATTTCATCTTTTTGAGCTTCTGGGTTTACAAATTGAATCGCCGCTTGTTGTCCTGTCCTCATGCAATACCGGTGCGGGAACCTTACAAGCCGGAGAAGGAGTTTTAAGCCTGGCGAGAGCTTTTCACTTTGCAGGCACTCCGGCACTTATTATGAGTCAATGGCCTGTAGATGATGCTGTTGCTGTGATCATTATGAATGAGTTTTATTCTGGGTTGGAAAAAGGCTATCCATTGAATCGTGCTCTCCAACAGGCTAAGCTTTTATACCTCAATGAAGCAGGCACTTCAAGAAGCAATCCGTATTATTGGGCGAGTTTTCAATTAACCGGATATTCCGGGCCCATCATAGTTAAGGAATATTCAGAGATCAGATGGATCTTACCTGTAGGAGCCGGCATTTCATTGTCCTTAATTATACTATTGATTATCAGGCCATACATCAAAAAAAAGAGAGCCTAAAATCTAATGCCATTTCAACTTTCTTTGTCGCTTTTCCTTGTTGCTTCTATAAAAAAATAATGTTAGCTTTGCCCACTAAATTTTGAAATCAGATTTTGCTTAGTTTGCTCTTTATCCAAAAAAATAAAATACTAAAATGAAAGTTTATCAAACCAGTGAAATAAGGAATCTTGCCTTGATTGGAAATGCAGGATCCGGAAAAACCACATTGTCCGAAGCCTTATTATTTGAAGGTGGAGTTATTAGCAGAAGAGGGGACATTGATAGCAAAAATACAGTTTCAGACAATCATGAAATAGAGCATGAAAAAGGAAGCTCTGTTTATGCCAATCCATTATATGCTGAATTTAACAATCACAAAATAAACTTCATTGATACACCAGGTGCTGATGATTTCACAGGGGCAGCCATTTCTTCATTGAGTGTGGCCGATTGTTCTTTAATGCTTATCAATGCACAAAACGGTGTGGAAGTGGGTACAGAGACCCTGATGAGGTATACTGAAAAACATAACAAACCTGTGATCCTGGTAGCTAATCAGATTGACCACGAAAAATCCAACTTCGACAAAGTTGTAGAATCTGCCAGGGAAGCTTTTGGAGGAAAGACTATTGTTGCCCAATATCCTTTGAATGAGGGTGAGGGGTTTGATACAGTTGTTGATGTCATTAAACAAGTATGCATCAAGTTTCCTAATGGAGGTGGAAAACCTGAGGAAACACCTATTCCCGATGCAGAAAAGGAGAAGGCAGAAGGCTACTATGCTGAGCTGATTGAGATAGCTGCTGAAGCTGATGAAAGCCTAATGGAAGTTTTTTTCGAGAATGATACACTAACTGTTGATCAGTTACGCCAGGGCTTGAAAAAAGGATTGGCACAAAGAGGAATCTTTCCAATCTTTTGTACTTCAGCCAAGCATATCCAGGGAACACAAAGGCTGATGGAATTCGTTATTAACATCGCACCTTCTCCTGCTGAAGCACCGGCTTATAAGACTAGTGAAGGGGCAGAAATCCAATGCGATCCTAATGGTAAACCCCTTGTATATATCTTTAAAACTTTCACTGAACAGCATCTTGGAGAGATCTATTATTTCAGGGTAATTAGTGGTAAGATAACTGAGAGTATCGACCTTATTAATCATAATACTCGTTCAAAAGAACGTTTGTCTCAAATTTTTGCGGTTGCTGGAAAAAACCGAACAAAACTAAGCCAAATGAATGCCGGTGACATTGGAGCAACGGTTAAATTAAAAGATACCAAGATATTTAACACCTTGGCTGACAAGGACTTTGACGACACAATAGTTCCGGTTGTTTTACCTGCTCCCAAATATCGTGCGGCTATAAAAACATTAGATGAGGCCGATGATGAAAAGCTGGGTGAAATGTTAACACGGCTCCATCAGGAGGATCCTTCATTGATTGTTGAATATTCAAAAGAATTAAAGCAGATCATATTAAGTGGGCAAGGTGAATACCATCTCAATATTGCCAAATGGTTGTTGGAGCACCTGTACAAAATACCAACCGAGTACATTTCGCCAAAAATCCCCTACAGAGAAACTATTACTAAGATGGCTAGTGCCAACTATAGGCATAAGAAACAATCAGGAGGTTCCGGGCAGTTTGGGGAGGTCTATTTAATTGTTGAACCTCACGATGATGATGCTCCCGAAAAGAAAAAATTCAAGGTTGAAGGAAAAGAAATGGTTCTTTCAATCAGAGGGACTGAAGAACATGAACTTCCCTGGGGTGGAAAGCTTGTTTTCAATAATTGTATTGTTGGAGGAGCGATTGATGCGCGATTTTTACCTGCCATTTTAAAAGGTCTGATGGAAAAACTTGAAAATGGACCATTAACAGGTTCCTATGCAAGGGATATCAGGGTTTATATATATGATGGCAAAATGCACCAGGTAGATTCAAATGAAATATCATTTAAGCTTGCCGGAGCCAAAGCATTTTCGGAAGCTTTCAAAAAGGCCGGACCAAAAATTCTTGAGCCAATTTATGAAGTTGAAGTAATGGTTCCTTCTGACCGTATGGGTGATGTAATGAGCGACCTGCAGGGGCGTCGTGCAATGATTCTGGGGATGAGTTCAGAAGGACGGTATGAAGTATTGAAAGCAAAAGTTCCATTATCAGAAATGAACAAATACTCTACAGCCTTAAGCTCCTTAACCAATGGACGCGCCAATTATACAATGAAGTTCGGTGAGTATTCTCTGGTACCGCCAGATATTCAGGAAAAACTTCAGACTACTTATGATGCTGAACAAGAGGAAGATTAGATAATTATTAATTATAAATTGTAAATTGTAAATTATAAATTGTAAATTATGGTTCCTCGAGTAAACTCGAGATCAGCTAAGCTGAAATTATTAATTGTAAATTATAAATTATGGTTTAGGGTTGGGGTTGAATATTTCCCAAATGATTAAACTTATATACAGATAAACGAATAATCTTAAAACAGATTAACTTAAAAGGGACTCTCGGACAGGGTTCCTTTTTTTTATCTGAGGAGGGTTACAAAGCCTGTGTAAAGTCTGTTTTCCTTATTCTTCCTGGTATCCTTATATTCTTTAAAATCCTCAGTTGTGTAATCCCAGTCCCATCCGGTAGCTGTAATAACGTAATAATAAGTACCAGAAGGAGATTCACTTCCAGTGCCCTGATTTCTTCCATTCCACCCTGAATCCTGGTTTTTCCAATCTGTCCACTCGAAGACCAATTTACCCCATCTGTTAAAGATTCTGCCATTGAAACTTTTTAATGAGAGGGATTTCACTTGAAAATAATCGTTCAAACCATCTTCATTAGGCGTAAATACATTCGGAACTTCTAAAAGGGAGGAATCTACCCGAACCATTTTATCACTTACATCAAATCGATACGTGCATTGATCGTAACTGGCTGTCATCCAGGTAATATATTCACCAGGCCTTTCGAAAATAATGATATCTTCGATGGAACTTAGTTCTGTAGCAGGGTCTGTCCGTTCATAAGCCTCCCATAGATAAGTAATCTCCGAACTACTCCCTCCATTTTCAACATTCTCAGGGCTAAACTTCACTTCCAGAGGAGCTTCTCCATTAACAGGAGAAAAAGAATATTCAGCATAGAGACCATAGATCAACAGGCTTGTGTCATGGAAACACCCAAAATCATCTTCGACTCTGAATATATACTTGTGATGTCCTTCATCCAGTGCAGGTTTAGACCTCGCAATACCATTTCTATCCGACAGGATCGTTGGTCCCGACCAGGTAAAATCCGATTGACTATAAGTGTTTTCAAACTCATAGTCATCTCCAGTCCACGGATTTGGGGAAACAAAGCCTGTTAAGGTAATTTCTTCACCGGAACAAATGGATTGATGATCAGATCTGGTTCCTGAAAAGAAGGGTGACATACCCACAAAAACATGAATTTCAGGACTATTCTGGGCTGAGTTGTTGTTTACGCTAAGAGCAGTTAATTTAATTACGTAGTGCCCGCCTTCCGGAAATGCATATGAAACCAACTTGCCAGTTTCAGTTATGTCCGGAGATCCAAACTCCCAGGTATAAGTAACCTGATTATCATCAAAGGCCGAATTATCTGCATTAATGCCCATAGCCATAAATACAATATTAACCCCGGGGCAGGCATTTCTGATTGTATCATGTACTGGTTGAGTTATATCTAAAGTATATTCCCCTTCCTGGGCAAGTAATTTTCCTGGCATGAAAAAAACCATCATTACCATGAAAATAATTGCACTATTATTTAAGCTGTTTCGTTTCATTAACTTAAGCTGCTTTTGATCCTTAACTTTCAGGGTACAATATTAATAAATAATCGAGGAATATGAATATCCCCGTGGCTTTCCCCTTCAGATTATTATTTTTGTCCCTTGCTTTAAGCGGGCTATGAAAATAACGTTTACTTTTTAATTTGATTTTGCAGGAGGTAATAAATTGATTGATTTTCTTAATGATCTTAACACCGTTCAACGTGAGGCTGTTACAACTACGGTTGGACCCAGCCTGATTATTGCCGGAGCTGGTTCTGGTAAAACAAGAGTTTTAACCTACCGGATTGCCTACCTCTTATCACAAGATATTCGCGCTCATCAAATCCTTGCCTTAACTTTTACAAATAAAGCTGCAAAGGAAATGAAGGAACGAATTACCAGCCTGACCGGCGAAAACATTGCCAGAGAATTATGGATGGGAACATTTCATTCATTATTTGCCCGGATTTTAAGAAGAGAAGCTGAGGCAATTGGCTATCCTGCAAACTTCACCATTTATGATACGGATGATTCAAGAAGCATGATCCGCAGTATTATCAATGACCTCAAACTGGACGATCAATCCTATAAACCTGCAGATATTTTCCGGAGGATCTCATCGGCCAAAAATAATCTTATCACTGCCGAACAATACTTAGCATCAAATGACATTCAACTTCAGGACAAGTCGGCCAGAAAACAAGAAATAGGCCAGATATATAAGAACTACACACAAAGGTGCAAATCTTCCGGGGTAATGGACTTTGACGATTTGCTTGTGAATACGAACATCCTTTTCAGAGACCACCCTGATATCCTAAAAAAGTACCAGAAAATATTTGAATATGTTCTTGTCGATGAGTATCAGGATACTAATTACGCCCAATACTTAATAATTAAAAAACTGGCCGCAAGGAATCAAAATATCTGTGTAGTTGGTGATGATTCCCAATCTATATATTCATTTCGTGGAGCGAAAATAGAAAACATACTGAACTTTAGAAATGATTATCCTGACTACAAGTTATTTAAGCTTGAGCAAAACTACCGGTCAACTCAAAATATTGTGGAAGCCGCCAATAGCCTGATTGCCAACAACCAAGGACGGATTCCTAAAAAAGTTTGGTCAGATCAGGAACCGGGAGAGAAAGTTCACATTATCGAGGCAAAAACAGACCGTGAAGAAGGATTTATTATTTCGGGTAAGATTCTTGAAATCCACCTTCAGCAACAGGCAATGTTTCGGGATTTCTCTGTTTTATATCGGACCAATGCTCAATCCCGGGTTTTGGAAGAGGCTTGTCGGAAACAAAATATACCATATAGGGTTTATGGCAGCATTTCCTTTTACCAGAGAAAAGAAATCAAAGATTCTCTCGCATATTTCAGGCTGGCCATCAATCCTGCAGATGATGAATCACTGAGAAGAATAATAAATTTTCCTACGAGGGGAATTGGGAAAACAAGTATTGACAGATTATCCCAGGCTGCGTTCTCTAATGGTATTTCACTCTGGAGTGTTATTGAAGATGCTTCAAATCTGGTTCCCTCATTTAATAAGGGAACTCTTGAAAAGCTCAGATCTTTTAAAGTTACTTTGACCAACTTCAGGGAACGACATGAACATGAAGATGCTTATGATCTGGCCACGGACATTCTCAATCAGACCGGAATAATCAAGGAGTTTAGTTATGAGAGAACTCCTGAGAATCTGAGCAAGGCTGAGAATATCCAGGAATTACTTAACAGCATTAGGGAATTTATTGAATTAAAAAAAGAAGAATCAGCCGGACAGGTCACTCTTTCTGATTATATTGAAAATATCGCTTTGCTCACTGATCAGGATACAGATAATAAAGAAGATCGAAATAGGGTTTCCCTAATGACAATTCATGCTGCAAAAGGGCTGGAGTTTCCCTATGTTTTTGTAGCCGGATTGGAAGAGGAATTATTTCCCAATCAGTATTCGGTTTCATCAGCCAAAGAATTGGAAGAAGAGAGAAGGCTCTTCTATGTTGCCATAACAAGAGCTATGAAGCGAGTTTTTGTAACATACGCTGAAACCCGATATAAATGGGGGAATCTGGTCAGCTCAAGGAAAAGCAGATTTCTACGGGAGATTGACTCTCAATATGTTGAACAGAAAATCAGACATGAGCCAACATTAAAAGTCCCTTCTCCAAAAAGACCAATAACTTCGACAAATAAACCGGTACAGGGAAATCTGACGAGAATGCATGATGCCAGGCGCAAGCCCTCCCCTATTCTTCCAGCAGAGCATTTTGATGCTGATGATCCTTCCGAGATTCAATCCGGAATGCTGGTTAAGCATGCACGATTTGGAGAGGGAAAAATACTTCAGATTGAAGGAGATAAGACTAATCGAAAGGCTGTGGTATTCTTTAAATCCTCCGGTCAGAAACAACTTTTATTGAAATTTGCAAGGCTCAAGATACTGAAGCACTAAAGTTTGAAGTAAAACCAGTATATTTGCACCCGATACCTATTGAGTCTTTAACTCCTTATAGAGTTCAGAAGTCCTTCCAGGGTATTTTTTAAACATATATCATTTATGGATTATAATACACAAAGAAACAAACTGATACTGCCAGAATATGGCAGAAATATTCAGAAAATGGTGGATCATGCAATCACCTTAAAAGACAAAGAAAGTCGTAATCTGGCCGCCAATACTATCATTCAGGTAATGGGGAACCTTAATCCACACTTAAGAGAAAACCGCGATTTTAAACACAAACTATGGGATCACCTCCATTTTATCGCTAATTTTCAATTGGATATTGATGCACCTTTTGAAGCTCCTGAAAAAGAACAATTTGAACAGAAGCCAGATCCTTTACCCTACCCTTCAAGCCAGATACGTTTTAAGCATTACGGCAAGATTGTAGAAGACCTTATCGAAAAGGCTCTTGAGATGGAACCAGGGGATATGCAGGATGACTTTGTTCGTTTCATTGCCAATCACATGAAATTATCTCATATAACCTGGAATAAGGAGGGTGTTGCTGATGATGTGATTTTTAAGGCAGTCAAAAATCTCTCACAAGGCCGTTTGAGTGTAAAGGAAGGTACTAGTCTGATTGATACCAAAGAAAGCCGTCCGCCAAAAAAGAAGAAGTCGAAATCCTATCACTCCAAAGGCGGAGGAAGATAATTACCCCCTCACCTTAGTTATAAAAAATCATGGAAGCTTGCCAAAAGATCCCGGATCAAGTTCGGGATAGCCTGCCCCGAGAATCGGGGACATTCTCTTTTTCGTAAATTAGCGTATTTAGAAATAATTCTATGGCAACGTTCAAAATTGAGGGGGGCAGAAAACTTGCAGGTGAATTAAACCCACAGGGAGCGAAAAATGAGGCTCTGCAAATCATTTCCGCTGTACTACTCACTCCAAAGGAAGTGATAGTACACAATATTCCTGAAATCATTGATGTACGAAATCTTATTCTTTTACTGGAAAGTATCGGTGTAGAAGTTGAGGATCTGGGCTCTGGAAGCTGGAGATTTAAGGCTGAAAATCTGAATACAGAATATTTGGATAGTAAGGACTTTAGAGAACAGGCCACACGTTTGAGAGGATCAGTAATGATAATGGGGCCCCTGTTGGCCAGAATAGGGCAGGCGGTTATGCCCCAACCGGGCGGCGACAAGATAGGCAGAAGGAGGCTTGACACACATTTTAATGGTTTTTGCAAACTGGGAGTCAGCGTAACGTACCAGGCTGCCAAGGCTAGTTTTGTTTTAAAAGCTGAGAAACTCAAAGGAGCCGACATGCTTTTAGAAGAAGCTTCAGTAACGGGAACTGCGAATATTGTGATGCTGGCCACCCTAACACCCGGAACAACAAGCATTTACAACGCCGCATGCGAGCCCTATGTGCAACAATTGTGCAGAATGCTGATTAGCATGGGAGCAAAAATCAAAGGACTAGGATCAAATTTACTTCTTATTGAAGGTGTGGAGGAACTGTCCGGGACAACACATACAATTCTGCCTGACATGATTGAAATCGGCAGTTTTATTGGTTTAGCGGCAATGACCGGTTCTGCGATCACTATTCGATCAGCATCTTTGGATCAGTTAGGTATCATCCCAAAATCATTTGAAAGGCTCGGTATTCATCTGGAAAAAAGAGGAAATGATATTCACGTGCCTACACACAAGCAATACAAGATTGAGACCTTCATGGATGGATCGATCATGAATATTTCCGATGCTCCCTGGCCGGGACTAACCCCTGATCTGTTATCGATCTTTTTAGTAGTTGCAACCCAGGCTGCCGGTTCAGTATTGATACATCAGAAAATGTTTGAGAGCCGTTTGTTCTTTGTAGATAAACTTATTGACATGGGTGCCCAGATAATCTTGTGTGATCCTCACCGGGCCACAGTTATCGGGCTTGACCGCAAATACCCTCTGAGAGGTACTACTATGTCATCTCCCGACATCAGGGCCGGTGTTGCCCTGCTCATCGCCGCATGGAGTGCAGAAGGAACAAGCATTATTCATAATGTAGAACAAATCGATAGAGGATACCAATACATTGACACCCGTCTGAACAGTATTGGAGCCAAAATAACACGTATTTAAAAAAGTGTCTGTCAAATTGTCCGGCAGCCAGAATTGGCAAATATTTTGTTGTTGCTGGATTGAATATTTTTTTGTTGATGATGAATAAGATTTAAAAAATGACAGCAAAGGAAAAAGATCAAAATAATACAGAAGAAATGGATCAAAACCAGGATAAGAGCCCTGAAACTACTCAAACAGATAAAGCAAAAAGCAAGGGAAAGGTAAAAACACCTGTTGGCAGAAAAAAAACTGCCAGCTCCAGTCTGACTAAGACAAAGAAAAAGCTGGATGAAACCCAGCATCAGTTAGCTGAGATGCAAGACAGATATTTGCGACTAACAGCCGAGTTTGATAATTACAGAAAGCGAACGCTCAAGGAGAAAATGGAACTTGTGAAAACCGGAGGAGAGCAGGTTATACTTAATCTACTTCCCATGGTAGATAATCTGGAAAGAGCAATGATTTCAATACGTGAAGCTAAGGATTCAGATGCTTTGATGGAGGGTTTAGAGCTGATTTACGGGAAGTTCCAGGAATTCCTGACTCAAAATGGAGTTAAAGAGGTGGAAACTCTTAAGACTGATTTTGATACTGACATTCATGAGGCGATTACAAAAATACCTGCTCCTGCACCAGAGTTAAAGGGAAAAGTTGTAGATGTTATCGAAAGAGGATATTACTTACACGACAAGGTGGTAAGGTTTGCTAAAGTTGTTGTTGGAGAATAAATTCCAAGCGTATTGCTGAAAAAAAGATTATGGGGAAACGTGATTTTTACGAAATATTGGAGGTATCCAAAACAGCTTCTGCGGCAGAGATAAAAAAAGCTTACCGTAAACAAGCTATTAAATACCATCCCGACAAAAACCCTGGAGACAAGGAGGCCGAAGAGAATTTTAAGGCAGCTGCTGAGGCTTATGAGGTATTATCGAATCCGAATAAAAAGGCAAAATATGACCAATTCGGACATGCCGGATTAGGGGGTGCCGGTGGTGGATTTGGTGCCGGTGGTATGAATGTTGAGGATATTTTCTCACACTTCGGTGATATTTTTGGAGATTTCGGATTTGGTGGATTTGGCGGAAGATCAAGCCGTTCCGAAAGAGGCCATCAGGTTAACCGGGGATCAAACCTCAGGGTGAAAGTCAAACTAACTCTGGATGAGATCGTTAAAGGCACGGAGAAAAAAATCAAGGTAAAAAAATATGTTGCCTGTAAGGAATGTAATGGTTCCGGTGCCGCCCATGGTTCATCATTCTCCACATGCTCCACATGCAAGGGAGCCGGTCAGGTAACCCGGATAAGCAACACTTTTCTGGGCCAGATGCAAACTACAGGGGTATGCCCCAGCTGTGCAGGTGAAGGAAAAATCATCACACAAAAATGCACAAGTTGTTATGGTGAAGGGGTTGTTAAGGATGAGGAGATTATCCCTCTCAATATTCCAGCAGGGGTCGTGGATGGCATGCAGCTATCCGTTGGAGGGAAAGGGAATGCGGCCCGCAGAGGTGGTGTAAACGGAGATCTGCTTGTTGCCATTCAGGAGATTGAACACGCTGAATTGGTTCGTGACGGGAACGATCTTCTTTATAATCTTTTTATCTCATTTCCAGAAGCTGTTCTGGGAGCACCTGTGGAAATCCCTACTGTTGACGGAAGGGTTAAAGTCAGGATCGATGCAGGAACCCAGCCCGGTAAAATACTCAGAATCAAAGGGAAAGGAATTCCTGAAGTCAATGGTTATGGCCGCGGGGATTTGCTGGTCAAGATAAACGTATGGGTACCCAAGGGACTTAACCGTGAAGAAAAAAAGATAATCGAGAATTTCAAGGATACTCCTAATTTTAAGCCCAACCCCAGCTCAGCCGAGCGGGGATTCTTCAAGCGTATGAGAGATATATTTGAATAAATCTGATAGTTAAAAACTAAAACATACTCATCCGAATGGACTTCTTCAATGCAAATAATGTTGTTAAACAATTTTCCAACCACCTGGCACTTGATGATGTGACCATTGCGGTTCCGGAAAAGAGTATTTTTGGACTACTGGGACCAAATGGTGCCGGAAAAACCACACTTATTCGGATAATTAATCAGATTACTGCCCCTGACTCAGGAACTGTTTTTCTAAATGGCAAGCCACTCAAGGGAGATGACGTAAGACGTATTGGCTATTTACCAGAAGAGAGAGGCTTGTACAAAAAAATGAAAGT
>JAUVKA010000014.1 GCA_030592205.1 Bacteroidota bacterium
GACCAAATTGCCAAGGATCTTAATCGCGATCTCAAGGATCGGGATCCACTATTCATAGCTGTGCTGAACGGCGCCTTTGTTTTTGCTTCTGATCTCTTTAAAAGATTGAATTTCCCCTGCTCAATTTCCTTCGTTAAACTGGCTTCTTATGAGGGAACATCCTCCTCAGGGTTGGTAAAGGAATTAATTGGTCTGAATGAAGATATTCGCGGCAGAGAGATAGTAATTATTGAAGATATCATTGATTCCGGTGTCAGTTTGAAAACTTTGCTTCAACTATTAGAAGAACTTGGCTCGCTAAACATTCGCATCGCGAGTTTGTTATTCAAACCAGATGCCTTTAAGGAAGATTTCCCTATTGATTATATTGGCTTGAGCATTCCAAATGATTTCATAGTAGGTTACGGTTTGGACTATAACGGCTATGGAAGAAATCTAAAGCAGATTTATACTCTTGTAGAATAAACACATTCACTTAATGATCAATCTTATATTATTCGGCCCCCCCGGTGTGGGCAAAGGAACTCAATCTCAAATTCTGATTGAACATTTTAACCTTGCTTACCTTGCTACCGGTGATATTCTGAGGAATTCAATAGCAAACCAAACACCATTGGGTATTGAGGCTCAGAAATTCATGGATAGAGGCGAACTGGTTCCTGATAAGATAGTTACCGGAATGATTGAGAGAAGAATGAATATGTTTTCCGATAAAAATGGAATCATTCTGGATGGTTTTCCAAGAACTATTCCCCAGGCAAATTCCCTGGACACAATGCTAAAAAGCAGAAATGATAAGCTTACTGCTGTTATGGCTCTTGTGGTTCCTTATGATGAATTGGTAGTACGACTGTTAAACAGGGGGAAAACCTCAGGTCGGCCTGATGATGCCAAAATGGAAACTATTAAGAACAGGATAAAGATTTATCATGATAAAACAGAGCCTCTAACTCGTTACTATTCGGAACAGGATTTGTTTTTTGCTATCAATGGTGTGGGCAAAGTGGAAGAAATCACACATAGGTTAATTGAAAATATTGAAAGTCTTTTGATATAAAAAAGCCAATGTCGAAAAGCAATTTCATCGATTATGTTAAGATTTTTTGCCGCTCAGGAAAGGGAGGAGCCGGGTCGGCGCACCTGCATCGCGAAAAATACATCCAAAAGGGTGGCCCGGACGGTGGTGATGGAGGTCATGGAGGTCATGTTATTGTTAGGGGTAATGCCCAGCTCTGGACACTACTGCACCTTAAATACAACCGGCATGTTTTCGCTGAAAGCGGAGGAAACGGATCTAAATCTCAAAAATTTGGGGCAGATGGAAAAACGGCATACATCGAAGTTCCACTCGGAACAGTTGCCAAAGATGCCGAAACAGATGAAGTCCTTTTTGAAATAACCGAGGATGGCGAAGAACGGGTAATCACCAAAGGTGGTAAGGGAGGACTCGGCAATGTGCATTTCAAAACCTCCACACATCAAACTCCCCGTTATGCTCAGCCTGGCGAGCCGGCTGAAGAGGGATGGAAAATCTTGGAACTAAAGGTACTTGCTGATGTCGGACTTGTTGGGTTCCCCAATGCAGGTAAATCAACCCTGCTGTCGGCAGTGAGTGCCGCAAAACCTAAAATAGCTGATTATCCTTTTACAACCCTCGTCCCTCAACTGGGTATTGTGGCATACCACGACAATCTGTCTTTTGCCATGGCCGATATCCCCGGCATAATTGAAGGCGCACATGAAGGGAAAGGCTTGGGATTGAGATTTCTTCGACATATTGAAAGGAACTCAGTACTCTTGTTCATTATTCCTTCCGACAGCAATGATATCAGGGAAGAATATGAAGTTCTGATTAAGGAATTGGAAGAATACAATCCAGAACTCCTCGACAAGCAGCGGATTTTGGGAATTTCCAAATCCGATTTGCTTGATGAAGAGTTGATGGAGGAAATCAGTAAGGATCTCCCCGACCTTAATTATGTATTCTTTTCTTCAATCACCAACCAAAATATTGGGCCCTTAAAAACATTGATCTGGGAAGCCCTGCAGGATTAAATCATAATCCGGAACCTAATAGAATTTACTCCAATGCGTAAACCAAAAAAACTTGAGGTAACATACACCAATCTTGATGGTGATTCCTATATCGTTGAATTATATCGATATGATGAACACGGTAATATTATTGAAAATATTGAATACGAGGAAAACGGAAGTATTCAAACTAAAATCGTTTCAACATTTGATAAAGAAAATCGCCCCCTGGAAGAGATGAGCTGGCAGGATGGAGAAATGATATCCGAGCATAAAAAACACATCAGGAAAGAAGATGGAAGTCTTGAAAGGGTTGAGATCGCTTATCAGGATGGATCTACGGCCATCCAATACATGAAAAAAGATAAGGAGAAGAATACGGAAGAATGGATTGAGGAAGACGAAGATGGCGAATTGGAATCCAGAGAGCTAGTACAACATGATAAATCAGGGAAAGTCCTTACACGTGAAGTATTTGATTACCAGAATAAACTTAAGGAGGCATTTGAATTTACTTATGATGAAAATGGTGACCTGGATACCAGGAAACAGCTCGATAAAAAACGCAAACTTGTTCTGATAACGGAATACGAATACGATGAAAATAAGAACTTAACATATAGGGCCAACCGCAACCGAAAGGGAGTGTTATCCGATTTCCTGAAAATTAACTATGACGATAATGGGCAGGTAATAAGACAAAATATCTCCGGAAAATATGCCTTCGAATTTGAATATGATTCAGAAGGCCGAACTGTATTAGAAGAAAGATACCTTCCTAATGATGAAATGGAATACCAAAGTCGCTTTGAATATGACGAAGACGGCCGGATGACCTCCGAAATCAACCTTTCCTTCTCCAAGAAATATATGTACGAGTATTACGAATAATAAGGGAACGGTTAAAAGGGAGCAGTTAAAATATCCATTCACCAATAGACAAACTTGTATTTTGCCAAAGCGGAATCTCCTTCTAATTGTTCTATACTTTCAGGATCAAAGCGTAAACCAGTAATTTTTCTTGATGATTTACTTGTTACTAATGAATTAGGTCCTGAATGATAGGTTGTTAATACATTATCTATAAGCTCACCAAATTGATTCATGTATTCTTTAAAATCCATATTTCCACATATCACTTCAAAAGAGACGTTTGTAATTCTACGATATTTTACGTTCGGGACAAACTTTAGTTGTGAGTTTAATAGTGCCAAATAACTTTCAAAAGAAAACGATGAAACATAATACATCTTTCTCAAGTCATCCGGATAAATAATATTTTTCTTATAGTAAACGAGAGTGTCTAGAATTGTATGTGAATCTTGGGTGGTAGTTTCAATTTCAATTTCAACGTTTAATTCATTCCACTCATAACCAAACCATCTTATAGGTAGAGTTTTTGTTCGATGCATTGTTATCCAACTGCCATCCGCCTGAGGATAATCCATCACAGGAGGCGAAATAACCGGGGTCGAAACCTTTATTGTATCAAAAGGCGCTGTTAAAATGGTCAATCCCACATGATAACAACTGTCCAGATCCTGGAATATGATATACCGTCTTCCATAAGGATAAATGAATATCCCAGGATCTCTATCTGTCACAGTTTCTTCAAATGCGGGCTCCCATTTCCTAATATAAGGGCTGGCGGTGTCATCTACAGTGTTTTGATACTTAAATTCAACTGCAATTAAAACTTCATTATAATAAATTGAATCAGCTATCCTAGAATTTATCAATGGCCCTTGGGGATCACCAGAAAATGATTTTACCAGGTAGATATGACTAATTGTATCTGCTCTATCAAAAATCGCATAGACTACTGGAGTAGCCTTGAATTCCATACAGATTTGAGGATTGGTTTCGCACGATATAACTGCAAAAAATAAAGTAAATAAATGCAGGTAACTTCTATTCATATAATTAATTGATTAAAAGGGGTTAGTTACCTAACCCCTTAATTTGTGCTTTTCATTAAGAAGACGGAATATCGTCCATATCGATATAAAATTTAAAAACATATGTTTGCGAACCTTGTACCATCATAACATTCCCCGAATTCATGTGTATTGAGCCTAAATTGGTCCAATAATGGAATTCTGTCCTCCTGCCCCAAATTGTAGCATAAGTATTTGTGGTATACTCACAATAGTGTTCAGCAAGTAAATTAGTATCGTCCCCTTCATCAGGGTAGTATGGCCCTTCCTGTAGATTACTATAAGGACTTTCAGTAATTCCATAAACTGAATATCTCAGATCATAGTATTCATTCCAAGTTGAATCAGCCGGTTGCCACCATTCATTCGGGTAAAAGTAAAAATATGTTTCATTTGGTGCTGGAACTGGATCTGGATTAGTGTTAATAAAGGACTGTGTCCCAATCATTAAGAATAACAAGATTGCAAAACATGCAACAATTCTAATTATTTTTTTCATTTTTGTAATGCTTAAAGTTATTGTTTTCCACCATTATAACAATAACGCCTTTAGCTGTGCCATCCAGGTGGAAGGGAGGCATAGCTTTTTCTCATAATCTTATGGTCATTGCCAGATTCAAATGAAGGCTTCATGAAATCTGGCTGGAGAAAATAAATTTTAAGTTCATAATATCATCTTCATATAAAAACTCAATGGCTATAACATGGCTTAATAATAATGCCTATCACTGATAAACCAGCCGCCAAACCAAAACATTAATGGATTTTGAAAGTTTTTTTAAACAAAAAATGCTAAGCTGTTGATAATGTGGAAGGAAAAATAAAGAAGGTGATTCGGGTTAATTCGGGAGATTCTTTCTACGTAACTTGAACCTCGTCATTCTCTTTATTAACAAGACAAGTGGCAATACCAAAACAATCAGGATCAAGATCCAATTACCCCCTTTTGTTGATGGCTTCCCCTGCACCATTGTCCCAGCCCAATAGTGAGGGTGATCCATACCATCAGGAGCGTTTTCAAGATATTTCAGTTTAGCTTTTCTTAGAGCCTTGGCTGGTTTTTTGAAACCTCCCCTATTATAAAACTCTCTTGATATTTCTTCAGAAACATGGTTCGGTGCCATCCAGAAATTCTCAATTACCTGGCTGGCTCCTGACAGGAGGTAGGCCAATCCCAGGCTCATAACACCTTCGCCTGAATAATATGGGCCCAAGCCTGTTTCACACCCATTTAAATAAACACCGTAACCAAGGTAATCCTTGGATAAAATCTGCTGAAAATTAGCTCCATTGTCCAACTCAGACCTTTTAAAATTTTCTTGATCAATAAATGCATGACCATCAAAATGAAGCCTTTCATTATTGATATTTGGTTTACCTTCCGCTTCGAAAATTGAGCTTAGATAATAGATCGGATTATCCTTTATTAAGAAGGGAAGGTCTCTGAAGAGCATGTTTGAAATATTTTCACTTTTGTATTCCCCCATCTTTAATAGGATTTCAAATGGCAATCCCAATATTTCCCCATCCGGCTGAATATATATTATTTGACCATGGTTCATAAAACCAAGCGGTTCAATTAATTCTTTATATAAGTACCTGGCCAACTTAACAAATCTTTCCAATTCCTGACCCGAATATGAGCCGGCCCTGGGAGTTGAAAGAAGGGTCTTAAGATTTTGGATGCTTTGTAATAACTCAGTTGATTTATTTACAGTAAACTCTTTATAGTTTCTTCTATTAAGCGATAAAACCGTGAACACAGAATCCAGGTCATGATAGCTGATCAATTTACTATCTCCAAAGAAATTCAGGGATATCTTCCCTTGCTCCATATAACTACCATACATTGGGAATATGCCTAATTCAGAATCAAGCTTTACTTTAATAGCACTGTATTGTTGAAGCATCTCAGCCATTCGGTTTTTGGTGTTGTCAATGTTTGGGTACATGGCCATGCTATCTTTAACTCTGGCCAAAGCCTGACGGGTCAAAAAGAATTCCCGGCTTGTATTCTCAAGCGATGGTGTAAGTCCCGACAAACTATGAGAAAGGTTACGTATTAGAAGTGATAATCTCTTCGCCTTATCTGAATATATTAGTGACGAAAAGAAATATTCCTTGTCTCGTGTATATCTGAATATATTAATAGACAGATCAAATGCCAGGTCGTATACAGGACGGGCAAGCTTAGCAGTTATATACCCTGATTCCCCGGCAGCATAATATTGCATCAGATACAGAATCCTGACTGAAGCCTTTTCAAGGTCCTCAAGAGCTATTTTCATATTATGGATTCTATCCTCAATATTCTTTGATGGTCTGTTTCTATACCAGGCCTCAGCCCTGTACAAATAACTCCTTATCAATAGAAGCTCATATTCCGATGGCCTGATGGACAAGCTATCCGGAGCCAGGATAGAAATTACTTCGTTCATTAAAACCATGGCAGAATCCGGTTCTCCTGTTTTGCTTAAACAATCTCCCAGGTATAGCTTTGACCTGAGAGTTTCAAAATGCTTTTCACCCAAACTATTCCGGTACAACTGAGCTGCTAACTTAAAATATCCTATTGCTTCTTCATATTGTCCTACCTGCATTTTATATACACCATAATTCCTATACGAGAGACTTCTGTCGAATTGCTTATCGGGAAAGCTATCTTTTGCCAACTCAAATAGGATTACAAAAAGGCTGTCAGCAGCCTCGAAATTGCTCGTTTTAAATGCAGACAGAGCCATATTATTAAGAACCGCTCCAAACAAATTCCTGGTAGGCTTAAATCCATCATTCTCCAGAATCCTTGTGCATTTATCATAACAAGATGCATAATCTTGTTTTTCTATATCCAGAGCTGCCAGGTTATTTTCAATGCTAAACAGCAAAGATTTTTCTCCGGCCTTCCCGGCCACCTCTTTAGCTGTTTTACTGCATAATTCGGAGAGTAGATTATCACCAAGTCGCAGGTAAGCTTCAGCCTTATACATGTATAAATAAGCAATATATTTTCCACTACCAGGGAATTGCAAATATTCCTCCAACATTTCATCTGCGCTTTCCAATGCCTCAAGGTGTTCACCATGTTGAATATTTTCATAAACAAACAAAGTTTTTTCATATAAAAGCTGAAGTGATTTTTCCTGTGCAGGAAGAAATGCAGGTATCGTAAAAAATATGGCCAGCAAAGGCAATTTTAACATGAAAATCTGGCTGGTTTAGGAATTAAATCTACGAAAGCTTTTTAGAGAATGCAACCAAATTCATTCTTATCATAGAATCATATGAAGTTAATTATTCTCCAAAAGGTAGATCAAACGAATAGAAATTAGAGAATCCCCGGTTAAGTGCCATTCTGTGAATAAAATAGCATCTATTATTAGCAATTAGTATTTTGTCTGGGAATGAGAGTCCAGGAATATGATAAGGTTCACTTAACTGCCATGTTTCCGGATTGACTTTCGAAATAGTGATTATTCCCTTTTCCAGCCATACCCAGTAAATTTCCTTTGTTACTGGGTCCTGCATGAGGACTAATTGATCATTACCATAGAGTTGTTCGTAGCTAAACTGCTTTTCGGGATTCATGTCCAAATCAAAATAATGGATATATGGCATCCTGTCAGTTGAAAGTATAAGTCCTCTATTATAAAGGAATATACCGGTTCTAATTGGTGATCTTGCCATTCTATCCATTACAGCTCCAGTAAAGTCATCACTTGGATCGAAGGTTAAGTGCTCTCTGGGATCCATACCATGTGCTATCAATGAATCCATATTTGAAAGCCACCATCTGCCACCTATACTTGGGATTGAAGGATGTTTATACACTCTTGCTGCTGGAGGATCATCAAAGCATATAGTATTATACAGGCTAAATAATGTATCTACATCAAAGGTTGTGGTGTCCACTGCTATATAATCGTGGCAGTTACTCTCTCCTGACTTCTCAATAAATATTGCAGAATTTCTCGCAAATAATTTAAGCTTTTTCAAATCATTGCCTACATACTCATTTTCAAAAGCATATAAGGATACTATTGACTTTTCGAAAACAAATAATTGGGACATTATCTTCCTGATAATTGTATGCACATTATCATAGGCATCAAGAAACAGCTCATCTATCTTGCTACCAATTGGTGATTCTGATCTGGCCAAAACTTTTCCACCCATATCAATAACTGCAATTTCTTGCTTGAAAATGTTTTTATCTGCATAACCCAAAACCCAGAACCTATCCTTCTGAAATACAAAATCAGTAACATAGAATTTCTCTTTACTGAAAAATTTCTTCAATCTTCCGGCCTTGATTTCAATCTCAGATAAACCATGTACTAAAGGAGATAAGAAAACTCTAATTAAGCTTTCATCCGATTGGTCGAGATGTAGTAGTGTGTCCTGGTAACTAACATGGGAGATTACCAGATTAATTGGATATTTCTTAACCTCAATATTAATGCTACCATTAATATCAGCAACATGAAAGCTTTTGCCGGCTTGTTCAATAATATGACAATATGGAATTGGTTTTTGGGAATCTCTATCCAAAATTTGAATATGTAGACTTGTTTGTCCAAAACTCACGTAACAAACACCCAATAATAAAATTAGTGAAATAGCCAGCTGACGTAAACGAATATTCATAGCAAGTACGGTTTTCACATAATTACTGCTTACTCAATATAATTATCTGGAACTGGCTAGCCCAAAGATAATGGTTTGCAAAGAAAGATCAAAGGTGCTTGTTTTCCAATTTCATATTTGGGAATAACAAAGCCTCCCTTTGTCTTATACCAGCCGGCAATCCAAAAACTTAATGGATTTTGGAAGTTTTTTTCAACAAAATTTCTAAGCTGTTGATAATCTGAGAGAAAATAATTCTCAATTTCATTAATATTCTCATCCGGCAGCTGGTATATACATGATAGTTCCATTATATACTTAAATTAATACATCATGGAATCAGAAATTCATGTAATCAAAAAAAAAGGAGCACTTACCTCCTTTCAATCCCTGAAATGGGAAAAGTCTATGCCGGCGACGGTGATACCGTTAATCCACCTCCGCCACCTCCACCACCAGACCCACCGCCTGGATCAGGTGGCGGCTAGAAACCTAATCCATAATCCAATCCCGCCTTAAACGCATTTTTTAAAATCCTGGCGGGGTTGGATTTTACGAGTTTTTCAACTATTTTTAGGATGACCAACATATCAGGATGTCATCTAAAAATAACTTCCAGAAAAATTCCTTAGAGTTGATCAGGTCGGGCAATAAAGAAGCTCTGGATCTGGTCACCCCCCCCCTCAATATACTCATAACCAATGAATTAAAAAAGAGAGGCATTTATGCATCAGAATTAAGAGACAATATAATATCTGATACTTTTTATGACCTGATACGCAAGAAAGGTAGTCTTCCAAATATTACAGATCCCCTGCCCTATTTAAAAGGAATGGCTAAAAAAATAATTCTAAGATATCTTGATAAGAAAAAAATTGAATATCAGCCGACAGGATCATTCCTGGATTATCCGGATAACAACACGATTAATGACAATGATGATAATGAGGAAATTAAAATATGCCTTGAATCCTTTAAGATCCTGCTGAAAATGCTCCCAAAATCTTATGCTTCCTTAATGGAGGATTTTTGGCTGAAAGGAAAATCGAGATCAGAAATTTGCAGGGAAAGAAAATATAAATCAACAAAGGTTTTTTCATCAATGAAATCACAGGCATTAAAAAAGCTCCGTGAAGTAATCGACCAAAGCGAAAACCACAGCGTACTAAAGAATTGGCTGAAAAGACAGAAAAAAAATAAAGACAATGACAAAAGAAAATAATACCGGGCCACTTGAAGAACTTCTGGATAAGATTTCTAATATGGAACTGGATTCACGCCGTCAGGAAAAATACGACAGGCTTGTGGCAGATGCCAGACGAACAAACAGCTTAAGAAAAAGATGGTTAGCAGGAACAGTTATCGTAACTGCAGCCGCCTGCATAACAGTAATAATAATTATCAATATAACACTCAGCGGACAAGACAATAGTAAAGTATATGACTCTTTTTACTCCCCTCATAATTTCCCGGTTGAATACCGCGGGACAGATTCTCTACAGACTAATTTCCTGGAATCTGTCAGGCTTTACAGCGAGGGAGAAGCAGAATATGCAGAAAAGAAGCTGACTCCTCTATTAAATGAGGGCACAAATAATCCCGACTATCTTCTTCTCATGTCGCAGATCCTGATGGAACAAGGTAAATTTGATGCATCAATAATTTACCTGAAGAAAATCATTGAATTTGGCGGTTCATACGAAAGGACTGGTTTATGGTATTTGGCCCTTTCATATCTGGCTACTAAAAAATACGATCAATGCATTGAAGTATTGGGTTTGCTTAGTGAGCCTGCCGATTCACAATTTTATAAGAACGCAACAAAACTAAGGAATAAGGTAAAGAGAATCTCTAATGAACAATAGCGAAATAAAGAATCCCGGGCAATACCAACTCCTATTGAATTTCAAATCTGCAGAAGCTATTCTCCAAAAGGCAAATTAAAGGAATTACTTCTTAATAATAGTCTTCCACATGAACAGGTCATCTGAAGAAAGGCCCAGAAAGTATACACCAACTGGCATATCGGAAATATCAATATTGTTTACCCCCTGATTCTTTGATATTAACAATTGTCCCTGGACTGAGTATAGTTTTATTTTTGCCGGTTTAGTCAATCCTGTAATATTTATGATGCCTGAAGTTGGGTTTGGAAAAATTGAAATCAGGGGAGAGAATAAGACCAGGCTTCCTGAAGATTGTGAGTAATGATAGAAGTACTTTAGCACAATATCCCAATTCTCAGATTCAGGGTCCCGGCCATATTGATATTGTAGCAGTGGATCCCCAATATCATCATACTCAAGTACATTCCTTTTTTGCGCAATCCAGTCTTTTAAGTCATAATCCCAGTCAAATGTTGTTTCTGTATTTAATCGCCCATCGTAATCATATTCCCATTCCTTCTTACCACTAGTGATTTCATATCCCCTCCAATCATTGCTTCTGCTGCTCCATGCATATGAAGCATGAAGAATCATGTTTCCAGCCTCATCATATCCATATTCTATTTTGCCGGGACCGGCAATATCTTTTTCCTCATCCCAATATTTCTCTCTTCCAATCCAGCTATTTGATTCGGGATCCCATTGATAATACGCTTCAAAAATCAATCGGCCATTAACATCATATGATTTCTCGTCCTTCCAATTGCCTACCCAATCTTCTGATTCTTCGGACCAGGTTTTATGCTCATGACTAGTTGGGAATCCATTTTCATTAAATGACCACTCTTCTTTAGATCTTGGAATCCAAATCTGATCATTTTTACTCCAATTAAATTCAGTTTTTTCAATTAGATTTCCTGACTGGTTATACATATAATTCAATACTATTGAATTCACCCATGAGTTCGAGCTTCTACTCCAGCTGGATGCTGTTTCTGAAATAATACTATTATCAACATCATATTCATATTCTTTTTTTACAGGAATGATATTATTGGGGAAATAGGGCCAGCCATTAATCAAAAAATATACACGGGGAAGATCAAGCTGTGCAACTTCAATTTTGCTAAGTACCTGACCAAGGTTGTTGTATTTAAATTCTTCACTAATTATCAAGGAATCTGTTATGTATATCCTCACCAAGCTTCTTCGTCCAGTAAGATCATAATCCCACTCCACATTATCAAAAGATGACGAGTGTTTTCCACACAGCCATTCATCATGCTCATAATCCCAAACATAATAAGCATTCTTTGTGATTAGTCCATTTCCATTATATGCCTGATCCTCCTTAAATAGTGGTCCCCAGTCATTATAATCCCTTACATCAATGGGATCATAGTTAGTCCATCTGAAGTTCACATGACCTGTCTGATAGTTATTTCTATTATAACTGTATTCATCTTTATAACCCTCCCAGTAGCTTTCTCCATTATCAACAACCTTCTCTAAATTTGAATGCAACACCATATTACTAAACTGGTCATATTGATTTTCGTGAATTTCAAAAATCTCCCATTTTCTTGTATTTGTAAAATATGACTGGGTGAAGAGTACTTGGTTCCCTTTGTTATCATAAGCCCATTCTTTTTTACCGCAACCATCCGAATCGCAGCCGCCCCATGTGCCATTAGAAAAAAGATGGTCATAGTGAGATTTAAGAATAAGCTTTCCTGATCCATCATAATCCCAATTATACATATCAGTGACAAACCAATCCCTGGTCGAATCCCTCCAGTAATATTGCCTGGATTGATGAAACCCTTTTTCATCAATATGATAATCCCATTTATGTAACAGAGAGGAATCAATCTGAGCACTAAAAGTGTACTGTATAACAGAATCCAAAACTTTGATAGTCGTTAGAAAATCCGGATTGGTTTCAAGTTTAGGCAATTCCTTTTTCTCCTGGGAAAAAACTAAACTCCCAGATAATAAACTGAAAACTAAAAATAGGGCAATTTTCCGCATGACACAGAAATGATTTTTCTTTGCAAACTAGTTTTTAAGATAAGACCTTTTTTTGTAAAACCTTTACTTGTTTTGCGTTTCTCCCTGAAATCTACTATTCTGGAGGCCCACACCGAGGTGAATTAACAATATTCCAAGTACCTTGATCTTGAAAACCGCCGGAGGAAATATTAATTTTCCAATCAAATTCTTCTCGACATTCAATCCATCTGATGATAGTAGCATAAACACCATCCTCTGTTGTTATATCACATAGTATATCATAACAATTTTGTAATGATTGCCAACTAGAAGTCCATATCATCCAATGATAATTTTGAGCCCTTCCGTTTTCGCAATCATTAGGACGTTGACTTACGTAATCACAGTTGTATTCAACATTGGTAATTACTAATTGATAAGCAACAGGAGGAGCTTTCCATGTCGTGTGATTAATAGAGCTACTTAATGCAATTGTCATAACAATTGCAATTAAAAATGTTAAAGTTTTTTTCATTTTACAAGATTTAAAGATTTTAAATAAAAAATCAGACTCCAATAACTGCGTCTCTGAATATATACCAGTTGCCAAACCAAAACATTAATGGATTCTGGAAGTTTTTTTCAACAAAAAACTCTAAGTGACTGATAATGTGGAGTAAAAAAAAAGGCGTGAGGTTTAAGTAGAGACGCATACTTGCGTCTCAAATTTACGCAAACTGGCATCTCATATTTACTTCATAAGCTATTCTCCAAACGGCAAATCAAAATAATGGATATATGGCATCCTGTCAATAGAAAATAACAGATACAGTAAATTTGAATATTCTACCAATTCCTAAACTTCATATCCTTGTATTGGAAACTATTACATAAAGAATCCAAGGATTGGTTGTCTAGGCCCATTCCTGTGAGTTTATCTTTTACAATCGTAATAAACATGCCGTATGAATTATCAAAATTAGTATAGGGTGGTCTGTCAGAGTTTTCCCAATGTTCACGAATAAACCAATAATCATTGAAGAATCTGGAAGGTTTTGTAATCGCTATATCTATACTATCCAACCTCCTGGAGAGGATGGAATCGTTTTTTGAAAAAAGAGGTCTCATACGATTAAATAAATTTCCCGCGCTAATAAAATAGTCATTCCCATCCCATCCACTATTCGCTATCCATGAAATCTCCTGAACAGAATAGGAGTTTTCATAGTATTCTTTGAAATGGACAGAAAACTCAATCTGTCGGTAGACCACAGAAAACTCCCTCCCTGGAGATTCTCCTGTACCTGGTAGTGCGAAAACTGATGGTTTACCCCCATATACATATATCAGATTGGGGCTTTTATATGCAATGATTTTTCCAGCATTCAAAACTTTTGCTGCTGCTCTTGTAATCAATCCCGTATCATGAATTCTAACTTCAAGAATTAAACTGTCAGTATCTGGGTGTCCGTAGTAAGCGCGAGAAGGATTAGATAATTTTATGGGAAGCGGGTGATCGAGTTGAAAAATCTTATAGTTTCCTGCAGGGAAAAACCCATCGTCTTTAACAACTGATGTTTTGGTGAATTGCTCCACCCATTTAATTGAATCTCCTGTTTTACCATAAAGAAAGACCTCAACATCATCAAAATGCAGTGAATCAGAATTCAAATAAGACCAATCATCTTTTGTGTTGATTACAAAGGTCTTCTGTACCCGCACGTAATGCATGGTATCATAGGGGTTAATGAGGGCATAGACCACGGGCACCGTTGGCTGGTCATATATAATGTCTAAATCAGATGAACACCCAATAACAAAAGCTAATAAAAAAATATACAGAGCTTTCATAAAAGCACGAAAATAAATAAGGGGTTGAAGAAGTCCTCAATCCCAATTTGTTTATTAATCCTGGTTACCCAAATACATACAATTAACTGTGAAATAAGTAACCTTAGAGCCATCTTTTGTGCAATTACTTGAGGACATTAACATATATCCTTGATAATCCCAAGACGAATTAGAATCTTCCCTTGTGTAGACAACAGCTTGTCCGTCCTGATAATAAAAATTCTCACATTGAGCATAGGAAGGATTTTGGAAATACCATCCGGGGAAAGTAAATGGTGAATTTGGATCCCAAACATCTTGTGTGTCAGGGTACCTACACCCATAAAAAGTAACTTTCATTTCATGATCAGGGTATTCCTCGCAATCTGACCAGTCCAGTGCTGTGGTATTTATCAAATTAATTTGCATTCCTGACGGTGCTGGTATTGGCTCTGGCATCGGCGAATCTAAATCATTACTTACTGGCGAAAAAGCAAACAAAAGTGCCGTTCCGCATAATAGAACTGAAATATAAATATAGAATTTTTTTTCATTTTGTATATTAATTTACTTCTGTTACTCCCTCCAAATAACGCAAGTCGAACAGGCCCAATTGGAGGGAATACATCGGCCTGTTTTTTCATAATAAAGCACATTCAGCCTTGCCAGCCAGATTGAAGGCTAGCATAGCTTCTTCCAATAATTCTTTGGTCTTTGCCAGATCCACCAGGAAGAAAAATGAATCCGGCTGGAGAAAATAAATTTTAAATGCATGATATCATCTTTAATATCAAAACTCAATGGCTAAGGCAGACTTTGCTAATAATAATGCCTATCACTTATATACCAGTTGGCAAATCAAAACATTAATGGAATCGGAAAGTTTTTTTCAACATAAATCGTAAATGGCTGATAATGTGGAGCAAGAAAAAAGGCGTGAGGCTTAAGTAGAGACGCATACTTGCGTCTCATTTTTCGCATACATGCGTCACATTTTTACGACAGAAGCTATTCTCCAAAAGGTAGATCAAAAGAATAAAAATTCGAGAATCCCCGGTTAAGTTCAAAAATCCCACGCACTTTCCCCTAAGCATATCCAGTTGAAATATTTGCAATAATTTATGTTGCACATGAATATTTTGTGTATTTGTGTAAATATTCAGTTATGACAGATAATATTACAAGAACAGCAAAATTTAATTTCTGGACGGGAGATATACCAGTACCGGGGATTTTAATATCTGTACTTGATTTTTTAAAGGCTTTCTTTTATTTTATCCTTGTTTTTTTAAAGGTTTCGTTATACTTTAGCAAGTAAATATATGAATCGACCTGATGAAACGAAATATTACGGATAAGCTAATTCAATGGAAATCAAGCTCCCGACGGAAACCTCTATTAGTCAGAGGTGCCAGACAGGTTGGAAAAACATATTCCATAATGGAATTCGGTAAATCGCATTTCAATGGAAATGTACACTCTTTCAATTTTGAGAAAAATCCGGAATTTCATCCAATTTTCGAGCAAAACCTGGATAGCAACCGTATTCTATCAGAATTGGAGCTTCTTATAAATAAAAGAATCATACCAGGCAAAGACCTTCTCTTTTTCGATGAGATACAGGAATGTCCTAAGGCCATTATGGCATTACGATATTTTTATGAGGAAAATCCAAAACTTCATGTAATTGCGGCAGGGTCACTACTCGAATTTGCATTAAAAGATATTTCATTTCCTGTAGGCAGGTTACAAATGCTTTTTATGCAAGCCATGAATTTTGAAGAGTTCCTAATTGCCATGGGTAAAGGCCTGCTGGCAGAAAAATTACAACAACCCGACAACCAACTATCAGACACAGTTATTCAGATGATTAATAATGAGATGAATAATTATTTTGTAGTAGGGGGAATGCCAGAGTGTGTCAGCACTTTTAAAAATACAGGTAGCTTCATTGAAGTAATAAATATTCAATCGGATTTAATTGCCACTTACCGCCAGGACTTTTCGAAATATGCCGGACATTCTGATAAGCGGTGTTTGAGCTCTGTATTAAATTCTGTAGCCCGGAAAACAGGAGAGCAAATAAAATATTCAAAACTTGATGAAAACTACACAAACCCCACTATTAAAAAGGCTTTTGATTTATTGGAAACTGCTCGATTGTTCACGAAAGTTAGAGCCGCATCGCCCTCAGGAATACCTCTTGGCATTAACTCCTCTGAAAAGAAATTCAAAACAATCTTCTTGGATATTGGCATTTTATCCAAGCTAAATGGGTTCTATTCAGACAAAAATATAAGCAAGGAGAAATTCGCCTCAGCTTATAATGGAAAAATGGCAGAACAATTTGTTGGACAACAACTTCGTGCAGCAACCAACAGAGAGATATACTACTGGGCCAGAGAGGCGCGTGGAAGTAGTGCTGAAACAGATTATCTAATTGAAAAAAATGGGGAAATAATACCTATTGAGGTAAAAAGCGGAAAATCAGGAAGTCTAAAAAGCTTGCATCTATTATTAGAGGCATTTCCAAATATTAAGACGGCTCTTGTTTTCACCGAGGATAAATATGGGGAACTTTCTGAAAAAAAAATAAAATTTCTCCCTTTGTTTCTTGCAGGTTCAGTTTAACAATATCTCTGATTTGAAGCAGAGGGACATCGAGTCTCCGATTCTTTCGTCCCCAGTGTAATAACGAATCCTGGCAACAGCCAGCTCCTATTGAATTTCAAATCTTCAGAAACTATTCTCCAAAAGGCAAATCAAAAGAATAAAAATTCGAGAATCCCCGGTTATGTTCATAACCCCACTCACTTTCCCCAAAACATATCCAGTTGAATATTTGCAATAATTTATGTTGTACATGAATATTTTGTGTATTTGTGTAAATAGTGCTCCCACCTGGCCTAATATGTCCTCATTTAAAAAACAGGACATATCAAAATTGCCAGAAAATTATGATTCATATAGATTTAATGTAGAAATCAAATCTAATCCTAAAACGCACCAACATGAAAAAGCAAATCTTTATTCTGCTTTTGACAGCAATTGTTTCTTTTCCAGTCTCGAGTCAGGTTTTTTACCTTAACTCCAATCTGCCTCAAGTTTTAAAGGCTGATGCCGGTCAGGATAATTTCATCGATCCGGGCGACAGTATACAGATCGGGGGATATCCTGCTGCCCTGGATGGTTATGGTAATTATACCTATTACTGGGAGCCTTCAACAGGAGTCTCTGATCCCACAGTGGCCAATCCCTGGATAAACCCGAGTGAAACAACAACTTATGTCCTGACAGTGAGTGATGGACATCACTGTGTTGCAATGGATGAAGCGCTTGTTAAGGTTGGAGCTTCAGGATTGGATGAAGCAACAAATAAACTTGAGATATCTGTTTATCCTAATCCGGCTAGTGATTTTGTGAATATCCTTATAAAAGGGCATTCAGGCCGGGTTAATCTGAAAATCGTAAATGGCCTGGGACAGGGGATTCTGAAGAGAGAGGCTGTTCAACAGAGTGAAATCCTATTCAGCATTGATACATGGCAATGGAAGAAGGGGATGTATTACCTTATTGTCCAGACTCCTGAAAAGGTTGAAGTACAATCTCTTATAATTCTTTAACCCAAAACCGAATAAAATGAAGACGATCAATAAAACAGTTAGGATATTAATTCTGGGGTTTGCTTTTTTGGGATTAAGCCAAGTGTCAAATGCTCAAAGCATTCAGATAAAAGCGACATACTACGGAGATAAATTTGTCAATAAGGGTGATACAGTTGAAATGGTTCTGATTAATGGGCGGGGAGATTATCAATGGCAGCAATCGTACGACCAGGAGAACTGGGAAAATATTACTGGGGCTAATACGACAAGTATTTCTACCCGGATTGACAGTACGGTATGGTTTAGGGTAAAGATGGATGAGGAGAATTGTGATCCGGCTTTTTCTGAAATCGGTTCAGTGGTTCCAATGTTGATAAGCGAAGAAACAGTTGTATTGGACTCAGAGAGCCTGGAGATTCATAGTGATTCGGTGGAATTGAGTCAGGGAATATACAGGATGAGTACAAGTCAGGATATTGACCCTCAGCCTGGAGAAGTTCTTGTGGGACAGAATGATAAAGGCTTTATTAGAAAGGTTGAAAGTGCCACGAAAAATGGTGATGAATGGGTAGTAATAACAACACAGGGGACCCTTGAGGATGTTATTGATGAGATATCATTAAGTGATTCGCTGGTAATTGATATCAATGGAGGAGGGATGAAAACAGCTGATGTTAATGGACAGGAAGTACCAGTGAAGCTGACTTATGCTGCTCCAGGCCTTAATTTGAAATCGGGTACTGAGGGCATATCCCTGGGATCTATGGTTTTGGTAGATGAAGACACTGGGGACGGTCATATTTATGCTTCTATTGAATCGGGGCTTATAATATTTAATCCGGTGTTCAGAAGGCGGCTTGACGTAAGAATGAATAACGGGCTTGAATATTTTTTGTTTTCTGTATCAGGAGAAATGGATATCACAGCGGATATTTCTTTGGAATCAAGCGGGGCAACAAACCCACAGATTAATGCAATTAATTTATTTACAGCCGAAATAGGGCCTGTGATGATAGGTCCGATTACGACACATATAAGTATTGATTTTGTACTAAACAGTGAAATTGTAACAGGAGGAACCGGGACTTTCAGCATCGGGTATGAATCAAGTTTCATAACAGACTATGGGGCATCATATTACCATCTTCATAATCCAAAGTGGACTGCAATATGGGAGAAAAGCAATGAATCGGTAGTTACACCACCTGAATTTGAACTTGAATCAACAGCATCTTTTAATATTGATGTCAATCCGGTCCTAAATATGGAAATTGCTGGTGTTCAGACTGCTTATTTGAGTTTAAATAACTATTTGAAGGGTGAGGGCAGTTTCGGAGCTGAAGGCTGGACAACATCTGCCCACGCGGGTACAGGGTCGAGTGTAGCCTATGATGTTGATGTTATTGGGTATGATGTAGTCCCTGCACAATTTGAAAATTCCACTGAGGAGTGGCTAATTTATGAAGCCAGTGGTAATGAGGGATCGCCAATAGTGAGTACACATAGTGCCGAGAAGGTTGAAAGGGACAGCTATATCCTGAAAGGAAGGGTAGATGTTGACAAGGGAACACAAATTAGCCGTGTTGGTTTTTGCTGGGGTACAGAACCGGCTCCTGATTTTGAGGATAATACATTTGAATTAGCTTCTGTGGAGTATAGTTTTGATCACCTACTGGAAAATCTATCTCTTGATCAAACCTATTATTTCAGGGCATTTGCCGAGAATCCTGCTGGTGTGGGCTGGGGCGGAGATCAGGAATTCAGTACTGTTGTAGAGCCTCCAAGCGTACAAACAACACCTCCATACAATATAATGGCTCTAAGTGCATGGGCAGGAGGCGTTGTGCTTGATGATGGGGGTGCTGAGGTAACTGAAAGAGGCATTTGCTGGGACACGAAGGGAGATCCGGATCTTGGGAACCATGTAATACCGGTTGGCAGCGGTACAGGATCCTTTGAATGTGAGATGGATGCACTTTATTGCGCTAATTTCGAATCATACTACGTGAGGGCCTATGCAATCAACAGTGCGGGGACAGCCTATGGCGAATTAAGGCATTTTGGAACCAAGGACAACGATGGGATTTTCGTAGACCCAAGAGACGGAAATGGATATTACTGGATACGATACGGTGAACAGGACTGGATGATCAATAACCTTGCATACTTGCCATCGGTTTCACCTGAAACGGATGGGTCAGAGGTAGAATCAAGGTACTACGTTTATGGTTACCAGGGAGACAATGTGCCGGATGCTAAACTTACAGGGGGCTGGGAACATTACAAAACCCTGTATAACTGGACGGCCGCCATGGATGCCTGTCC
>JAUVKA010000025.1 GCA_030592205.1 Bacteroidota bacterium
GGATCTTTTACCGGTTGGAGCTTCTACATCCCACCTGAGTGTTGGTTCGGTGCAAACTACATTTTTTATGTTTTTAGCCCTGTTTACTGTTTTACTAATTGCTGAAATAAAAATATTAATCACCCAAATTAAAAAGGGTCCGGAGGAAGGAGCTAGCCATGTTTAATAATATGTCATACGAAACATTACAAGCTTACTGGTGGATAATTGTATCATTACTGGCCGCCATATTTGTATTTTTAATGTTTGTTCAGGGTGGACAAACTTTATTGAAACAATTATCAAAAACAGAAAACGAACGATCGCTTTTAGTAAATTCCATTGGTCGTAAGTGGGATCTCACATTTACAACCCTGGTAACTTTTGGAGGTGCATTTTTTGCATCATTTCCGTTATTTTACTCTACTAGTTTTGGCGGTGCTTACTGGGTTTGGACTCTCATTCTATTCAGCTTTATTATTCAGGCTGTTTCGTACGAGTATCGTACAAAAGCAGACAATTTCCTTGGGCGGAAAACCTATGATACCTTCTTATTTATCAATGGCATATTGGCACCGGTATTAGTTGGTGCCGCTGTTGGAACTTTTTTTACCGGTTCCGAATTTTCTGTCGATAAATTGAATATCACAAATATAGCCGACCCGGTAATTTCACGTTGGGAAACTGCAACCCACGGACTTGAAGCTGCCCTGAATATTACCAACCTGGCACTTGGTCTCGCACTATTATTCTTGTCTCGCGTTCTGGCAATGCTCTATTTTATTAATAATATTGATAATACATCAATAGTTCAACGTTCAGCAAAACAGCTTAAATATTGCAGTAGTGCATTCCTCCTGTTCTTTTTGCTTTTTGTTGGTCTGATTCTTACCAAAGAAGGCTTTGCTGTTGATCCTGAGACTAAACTAGTCTTTATGGAAAAGTTTAAATATCTGCATAACCTTATTGAAATGCCTGTTGTATTAATTTTGTTTTTAATTGGTGTGCTTGGTGTTTTATACGGAATTTTTCTCGGAGCTTTTAAAACTTCATCAAAAGGAATATGGTTTGCAGGTTCAGGAACTATTCTCACAGTGCTTTCTATATTGATGCTGGCAGGTTTTAACAACACTGCGTTTTATCCCTCAACATTCGATCTGCAAAGTTCCTTAACCATACGAAATGCCAGTTCGAGCGAATACACACTAACAGTAATGAGTTGGGTTTCACTACTTGTACCAATTGTAATTGCATACATTTGGTATTCCTGGAAATCACTAAGTAAAAAGAAAGTTAGTGAAGCAGATATTGAAAATGATTCAATGAAGTATTAATTTGTAAAAATTTAAAACTATGGACTATTTAAAATCAATATTATGGATTATCAGCTGGCCGGTGTTAATAATTGTTTCTTACCAGTTGGTTAAATTTCTACTAAAAAGACAAAAATCTATATAAATCAATAAAAAGAAGATATAATGGAAAATCTAAATGAAAAAAAAGGAATGCCTTTATTAGGTGATAGCTTCCCTGAGATGACAGTTCAAACAACTCGTGGAGTATTTGATTTACCGTCGCATTATAGTGGTAAATGGTTTGTATTGTTCAGTCATCCGGCAGACTTTACACCTGTTTGTACTACTGAATTTATTGCCTTTCAGCAACGCTATGATAAATTTAAGGCATTAAATTGTGAACTACTTGGATTAAGTGTCGATCAGGTATTTTCTCATATTAAATGGGAAGAGTGGATAAAAGAGAACATGAATATAGAGATTGAATTTCCAATTATTGCAGATACGGGAAAAGTTGCAGAAACTCTTGGAATAATTCATCCTGGAAAAGGGACTAATACTGTAAGGGCTGTATTTATTGTTGATGCCGATGCAAAAATTAGAATTATGCTTTATTATCCGCAAGAATTAGGTAGGAATATGGATGAAATATTGCGAGTAGTGGAAGCAATGCAAGTATCTGATAAAAACAATGTTGCTATGCCTGCTAATTGGCCAAATAATGAAATCTTAAAAGACCGGGTCATAATTCCACCTGCTACTGATATTAAAACTGCAAAAGAAAGACTTATAAAAGCAAAGGAAGGAGAATTTGAATGTTATGACTGGTGGCTTTGTCATAAGAAGCTAAAATAATCTACTATTGCACAACACTCTATACCAAGCCTATACCAAACGACAATCAAGTATTGATAAAAATTCATGCGGTATTTAGGCGAAGGACACGCATGTGGAAAAGTGGTGATAAATGTGGAATGAGACAACCAATTAACGAAGGCTTAATGTATAAAACAATAGCCGAGTTAGTACTAAACCCAAGCGTTATCACAAATGAAAGCAGGAAACAATTATGAAACGAATTACAGAAAGTCATCAAGACTACTTTTTCGATATTGATAATGCAAATAAATATCTAAACGATGCGAAGAATGCTTCAAAAGCTAGGTTTAGTAATTTTTTGTCTTCTATAAAAAAGCTGGACATTAAGGGCAAATATTTGGAAGTTGGTTCTGGACCGGGAATCATTACACAAGTTATTGCGACACAACATCCAAATGCGGAAATTATCGCAAATGATATATCTCCCGAAATGATTAAGCTTGCCCAGATGGATTTGGATGAAGATTTAAAGACCAGAATCAAATATAAAATCGGTGATGCTTGTGATATTAACTCTTTAAAAGATTTAGGGAAGTTTGATTTAATCTATTCAACTTTTACACTTCATCATTGGGATAATGCAGAATTAGCAATAAAAAATTTATTCTCCTTGCTAAACGACAATGGAGTGCTTTATATACATGATTTGAGAAGAGTTATATGGCTTTATTATATAAAATCTCAAAGTGGGTTTTTCAATTCAATTCGGGCAGCATACAAACCGGGTGAAATTAAAGCCATGTTGAATAGAATTGGAATCAAAAAATTCAAAATCAGAACAATTTTTCCGTTTTTCATGCAGTCCATCTTGATAAGAAAATAAACATATATGAATCATCCGTAATAAAAACTCGAGGCATAACATGAACCTCACTCTTCTTTCTTCTCCATTACAAGGATTTACCGATTTTCGGTTTCGGAATGCCTTATAAACATACTTCGGGGGTATTGATTGCTTTTACTCTCCATAGTGGATTGATCGTAGTTTTGGGTGAAGACATTGCCGCCATTTTTGGCCTGAGTTTTGTACAGAATATTGACAATAAATATTAGAGGAAAATATTATGGAACATTTAACAACAATAGGTATTTTTTTCGCTGGCCTGGGAATCATGCTAGGCAGTTTTGGATTATTCTGGTGGGTTTCTCTTTACGAAAAAGTAAAATTCCCGAAGGAAAAGAAGTAAACTACTACCTTCAGGAAATCGACTCAACCAAAGAATACAAGTTGGAGATTATAAATCAGCAGGAGATATAATCCGATCATTCAGCTCTAAGCTGAAAATCCAAAAACAAGTGGGAGCCTAAGCAGGGGCAAACTGTTTTAATAGACCCACGAAGTTCAGCCAGCACAGACGGAGCCGGGATTAGGCGGGGGATGGTATGCTCGTCATATAATCAAGTAGCCCCAAAAAAGGCTTTCTTCTATACTTTACAAGAACTTTTTTAAATTTACCAAACGAGACACACGCAATGCATATAGTTTATGGCAGGTAAAGTGCCAAATATGAACGATTTAACAATACCATGAGGAATTTATACCTAACATTTGTGTTTCTAATTGTTGTACCCTCAGCAATGTTTGCACAACGTGACTCTTCGGTCACTGTACGTCTGGAAAACGTTTCGCTCAGGGAAGCTATTCAGAATATTCAGAACAACAGTGAATTCCGGTTCTTTTATAATGATGATATTCCTACTTTGGATAAAAAAATTACTTTACGATTAAGAAGAGTAAATATCCTGCAGCTTATGGATTCTCTTTTAATGGATACAGAACTTTTATACCAGATTTTAGAAGGTAAATTGATCGTTATCTCAACTATTGAGGGTTTAGAAAAACATGAGGTTTCCGGCCAGGTAGTAGCATCAGAAAATGGAGAGTCCATTCCGGGGGCTCATGTTTTTATAAAAGGGACATCTACCGGTACAACAACGGATTTGCATGGTAACTTCAATATTCTTGTGCCCGGTGGAGAAACAATTCTGGTTTTCTCTTTCCTGGGGTATGATCCGATTGAATTACCTTCAGCTGGGCTCACAGATATAAGGGTGTCTTTGGAAGAATCCTCTAAAAAACTTGAAGAAGTAGTCATTACAGCCTTGAATATTTCCAGGGAAAAAAGCTCCCTGGGTTACTCTTTGACTCAAGTTGGCAGCGAAGAAATTAACCAGGTAAAGCAAAATAACCCTATTAACTCATTGGCTGGTAAAGTTGCCGGACTACAGATTTCAAGCACGCCTTCAGGTATAGATGGTTCTTCAAGAGTTGTTTTAAGAGGTGTATCTTCCTTGTCAAGCGGAAACCGGCCTCTGATTGTTATTGATGGAATCCCTGTGAGTGGGGGGTCTTACGGAGGAGCAAGCGAATGGGGAGGCACCGATAAAGGAGACGCACTCTCCGATATTAACCCCGAGGATGTGGAATCCATGAGTGTACTGAAAGGCGCCGGTGCTGCTGCTGTTTATGGTTCTCGTGGTGCGAATGGTGTAATTCTTATCACCACAAAAAAAGGTAAAAAACGTAAAGGATTGGGAATATCCTTCAATTCAAGTTTTATGGCCGAAAATCCTATGAAACTTCCTGAATTTCAGAATGAGTACGGACAGGGAGCCTTTGGAAGGTATCCTTCAGAAGTTTATGGAAGCTTGAGTGATATTATGGGTGAAGAACCATGGATCTGGAGTTGGGGCAGCAAAATGGATGGCTCATCAAAAGAAGAGTGGCTGGGAAATGAGATCCCTTATGAGGATCAAGCTAATTATTTCAAAGAGTTTTATCGCACAGGAAACACCTATATGAATACACTTGCTTTTGATGGCGGCAATGAAAATACCACATTCAGAGCTTCGGTTACCAATCAGAATAGTTCAGGTATGTATCCAACCAATGATATGGATAAACAAACCTTTAACCTGCATAGTTCTTCAAAATTCGGCAAAGGTATAGTGTTGGATACAAAAATTAATTACATTCATAATAAAGTAAACAACCGTCCTTATCTTGCAGAGGATCCTGCAAATGCCGGATGGTCACTAGGAGCACTTCCGAGAAATGTGGTTCTGGAAACAGTAAAAGATCATGCGATGGCTGCTGACGGTTCTGAACAGTGGGCGTGGGATCGAACAGTTTCGAACCCGTACTGGACCATGCAAAATAAAAAGAACAATGACGAAAAAAACCGTCTTCAGGGATTGGTTTCTATAAAATTTGATCTATCTGAAAAATTTGATCTTCTTATTCGTTCCGGTCTTGATCTTACCAGTCGGAATGCGAAAGAGTATGCTTCCGGTGGAAGTTATAATCATAGTTCTTTCCAGGGTTTTATGAATCAGAGTTTCAGCAATAGTTACGAATGGAACAATGACTTTCTGTTCACTTACAACCAAAAGGTAAGTAAAAGTGTAAACATTAATCTTAGTATAGGTGGTAATCACCGTTACAATCAATGGAAAGGCATCGGACAGAGTGGTAGTGACTGGAAAGTGCCCGGTTTCTATCATATGAGTAACCTCCAAAACTATTCTACCTGGGAAAGCTTTAGCCAGAAAGAGGTGTTATCTCTGTACGGAATAAGCTCAATCTCTTTTAAAAATTATTTATATTTTGATTTCACTTACCGTGACGACTGGTCATCTACATTACCTGCTGAAAATAATTCATACAGCTTCTATTCAGGTAACCTTAGTTTCCTGTTTACAGAAGCATTAGATATTCAATCATCAGTTTTTTCAAAAGGTAAAGTAAGAGCATCTATTGCAAGAGTGGGTAATGATGCCGGAGCCTATCAAACTACAAACTATTATAGTGTGGGGCAATCATCATTTTCATATCCCATAGGTAGTATGAGCGGCAGGCTGGCTTTTCAGGACTTTAAACCTGAAATTACAGATTCATGGGAGCTTGGGACTAATTTAGGTTTCTTTAAGAACAGGCTGGAATTTGATTTTGCATATTACGATGGCACCTCAAAAAATCAGATTATGCCTGTTGAACTGGCACCTTCTTCCGGGTTTGGCTCCATAATGATAAATGCCGGTGAGGTTAGAAACCATGGTTTTGAAGTATTGTTTAACGGGTCGGCTATCTCTCAGGCTAATTTTAGCTGGGATCTTTCACTTAATTTTTCTAAAAACATTAGTGAAGTTGTTTCATTATATCAGGGTGTTGACAGAAGAGTAATACTGCAAGCTGTGACAGGTTTTGCCTTCGTAGAACTTAGGCCGGGGGATCCTTTTGGTTCCATATACGGATATGATTATGCCCGCAATGAAAAAGGTCAAAAACTTGTTGATAATTATGGTTATCCGGTAAAAAGTGAATACAAAAGACTGGGAGATATTAATCCGGATTTAATGGGTGGATTATCCAACCATCTAAGTTACAAAAACTTTAAGCTTAATTTCTTAATTGATTTTCAGATAGGAGGTGAATACTATTCAGAGACTAAATTATATCACGATTTGTTTGGCACATCCCCCGGATCTATAAGAGGAAGAGAGGAGTGGTACTCTACACACGAAGGCCTTTTATACGGAACACCAATTTCGGGAGTCGTTCCAAAAGGATATGTGGAAGACGGAGTAAACGAGGAAACAGGTGAACCCAATGACGTAGCGGTTCAACCAATGTTGCGAAATGTGAATGTGATTTATTTTGATAAAATTGTATCAGATTATATTATTGATGCAAGCAATATACGTTTGAGAGAGCTGTCGTTGGGTTATAGTTTTCCTCAGCGCTGGTTAAATAAATCATTTATAAAAAATGTAAATATTTCATTTATAGCAAGAAACCTGTTTTTCTTCTTTAATGCATCAGGTGACTATGACCCTGAATCGGGATTTAATTCAGGAAGTATTGGAAATGCATTTGAATTAAATCCAATGCCCAGCTCGAGAAGTTATGGTTTTAGTGTGAATTTGAATTTTTAATGCCAATCATCCGAAGAATGAAAATGATCATCACTATGATAAAGCCCTTAATAGTTATTCTGATACTTGCCCTTGTTATATCAGGATTAACGAATTGTACTGAGCGATGGGAAGAAATGAACAATGACCCGAACAGGCTGACAGATCTTTCTGATGAGTATCTTTTTACAAGTGCAGTTAGAGGAGCGTTTAATGATGACAGGGGTGATATTCAAGTAAACTTTGGAGGTCAGTATGCGCATGTCTATATTTCAAATAACTGGGTACGTGAAATTGACAAGTATAATGGATTCGGAACCCAGGATTATCCGGAAATGGTTTTTAGTGGCGTGTACAACTCTTCCATCCGCAATGCAGTGGAAGTCCTAAAGCTGACTTCTGAGGGCGAGAAGTACGAGAATAAATGGCACAATGTCCAGGCTCAGATCATAGCAATTATCAGCTTTTCCAGGTTAACAGACATGTTTGGTGATGTTCCGTACAGCGAAGGGGGGATGGCTAAATACGGAATAGAGGAACCTAAATATGACAAACAGGAGGATATCTATTCTGATATGGTTGAAAGGTTGAAAAACTCTATGATTGCTTTAAATGAACCGGATGCGTCAACTCAAATTTACGCTTCTTTTATCGATCCAATCTTTAAAGGAGATATTGATAAATGGATTCGTTTTGCTAATTCATACAGCTTGCATCTGGCTATGAGGGCCAGATTTGCTGATCCCGGGAAATATGAGCCCATAATAGCTGAGTCTCTTTCTCTGCCGTTAATTGAAAGCAATGACGAGAATCCAATACTGGAAACTTCGGAGAGCAAAAGCGACCTCTATAACCCATGGTACTGGACTTGGAAATCCAGCCAGGAAGGGGTGTATAATCTTGTTTGGTCTGAGAAGTTTATTGATCTTTTGAAGGAAACGAATGACCCCCGTTTATCATTTTTTGCCACGAAGAATCCGGATGGAGCATATAAAGGCATGCCCAATGGTCTGACTGACGAGGCGTTTTCTGCATGGAACAAGAAAAACGCTTCAATACCCACAGGAGATTTTTTCGCAAAAGATCAGCCAATATTCCTGATAACTGCTGCTCAGATCTGGTTGTACAGAGCAGAAGCTGCTCTGTTTAATATAAGTGGTGCCGGTGGTGATGCAAATGCGATGTATCAAACTGCTATAGGATTAGCAATGGAACAGTGGAATATTGATGCCGATTCCATCGATACCTATCTGGCTGAGGAAGAAGAAGCTACTCTATATGGAGACCGGGAGAATATGTTCAGACAAATATCTACACAGATGTGGATTGCCTGTATTCCTAATGCCTTTGAATCATGGTGTACCATTCGCCGGACCGGATATCCTGTGATCCCTCAAAGAACCAGTCCGGAGGTCTCGCAGGGAATCACCAACGGATATATGCCATCAAGGGTTTCTTACCCGGTTACAAAGGAGAGAACGATTAATGGTGATCATCTTGATGAAGCGATTAGTCGCATACCCGGTGGCCAGGACAGGATTGACGCAAAAGTATGGTGGGATACCCGTGATATTCAATGACAATCCTATTAGGCTTAGATTAGATATATTTTTCATTATTATTTTATATGTTTATGATCATGAAATACAAAGGATTATTAAAGAAAGTTTTAGCATTAGTTTTGATCCTGTTTTTGGGGATTTATTTTACAGGATGTAAAGAAGAGATACCTGCACCAACTCTTGGATTATTTATTACTGTGAATGGATTTACTGTAGATATTGCGGCCGAATCAACAGGTGCAGCTTCCTGGCAATGGAACTATGGTGATGGTACAGTTTCTGATTCTGTGGGCAGCCATTCCTATACTTATGCAACAGGTGGAGACTATACAATTGAATGTACTGTTACCGGAGATGGTGGAGAAACCATAAAAACAAAAGCTGTAACCATAGCAACGATTGAGGAACTTTTAACCGGAGGATCCGGTGCCGCTAATGGTAAAACCTGGGTGCTCTCCAGAACTGTTGGAGGCAACGATGGAGTGGGACATATAAAAGAGGAGCTTGTACCTAATATATTTCCGGCGGTGAATAATATGTTGGATGTAATCGGATTACCTGATGAATATGACAATGAGTATACTTTTTATTTTGATGGCAGCTATTCTCTTAATAATATAAATGGAGATGTAATGTCACCCTGGATCTATAGTTCTTTTGAGGTTGATCCTGGTGACATTGTACACACAACAGGTTATGGGTTCTTTCAGATAACTTATCCAAATCCGGAATCTGCCACATGGTCCTTGTCAGAAAATGCGGATTTAACCATTGAATCTGTATATGATGAGGATATTGATATCGGACCCAAGGTGGGTGTTCCACTAACGGTTCAATATGAAAATGTGGACTACATTACCTTTACAGGTGATGGTTTCATCGGCCTGAAAGACTATACAACAACAGCGATGATCAGGGAAATATCGCCTGATAGAATGACTATAACCCTGTTCTATCACGAGTATATGGGTGATCCGGAAAATGATGGTGCATTGTACCTGCGGCCCAGCTTAGCATTGACGATGTCATATGATGCCAAATAGCATTTAACAAACTTTAATACATATTATTCTTAGTAGTAATCCTTTAAGTATTGAAAACCAAAACTTCAGGGCAAGACCAAGATTCTATTTTCAATACAAAGACCAAAAATTCCTTATGGTGGTGTCATTGTCGAAAAATAAATGAATCCTTTCTGGAAAGTATTTTTATTAACGATAGATGATTACTTTTGGGTGTAATCAAAATTGATGAAACAAGCCCTTTCCTTATTTTTTTTAATCATTTTACTCGGAAGTTGTGCTACTGTCAATAAGTATAGCAGCAATCTGAATATCCCAAGAAATCAGCAAGATCTTAAATCGGATATAGATTTTGCTTATAGGAAACTGCAAAAGCTACACCCCAAGCTATATCAATATATTAGCAAGGAAGATCTGGATTTTAAATTTGACAGTCTAAAAGCTTCCATAAAAGCACCTATGTCGGCTAATGACTTCTATTTTATGCTGAGTCCGGTAATTGCTTCCATCAAACAAGGCCATACCAGATTGCTTCCAGACAATAAGAAGCTCAAGATCAAGGATATTTTTACTGAAGTTGAAAACCATAGGTCATCCTTATATCAATTTGAATATGTATTACTTGACGATAAACTTTACATATCAAAAAACATATATGGAGATCCGGGAATAAAAACGGGAACGGAACTTTTAAGCGTCAATAACATCAAGCCCTCTGAGCTGATATCAAAATACAGACCTACCTTCTCATCTGATGGATTCAATCAAACATTTATAGACCACAAACTCGGCAGCGATTTCCCGGAGTGGTTCTATATTAAACATGATATTGAAGATAGTGTGGTTTGCAAGATGAAATACAATGATAGCATTCAAACTATTACCCTTCGGGAACTCGAACCTGGCGAGAGAAAGATCTCAAGCGAGAAAAAAGTAGAAATGAAATCTGCCCGAGCATCTAAATACTTAACTAAAAAACTGAGTTTTCTTGATGCTGACAGTAGTATAGCCATCATTGATATCGATAACTTTTATGAGGATAATTACTTTAAGTTCTATCGAAATACTTTCAGATTATTGGATACCCTCAATACAAAAAACCTTATTCTAGATTTAAGAGACAATCCGGGCGGAGAAACAAGGGACGCTAAGGATCTATATTCCTACCTGATGGATACCAGTTTTGTTTTTGTAGAAAAGTCAGAGCTTACATCAGCGACCAGCATCCTGACTGCAAATTATTTTAAAGGAAATCCAACTTCCGTGAAAATACTTCTTGCCATCCTCTCTCCATTTGAGCTGATATCCAGGGGGAAGGCTGCATCATTGATAGAACAAGACCCTGCTGACAACAAATATTATCTTCCCTTTCCTGAATCAATGTCTAGTAGATGCAGCCACTATAATTATAAAGAAAATCTCTATGTATTGATCGATGGTGGCACTTTCTCGGCAGCCTGTATTTTAGCTGCTAATTTAAAAGGTTCAGAAAGGGCTTTATTTGTTGGAGAAGAAACGGGTGGCTCTTATAATGGTACAGTGGCAGGAAAAATGAAAACTATAACTTTACCCAAATCCAAGTTGAATCTTATCTTCGGCTTAGCTAATTTTCAGCCACATTATCAAACTGATATTGAGGGACGAGGAATATTCCCTGACATTGAAATGGAACCTACTTTAGAAGATATTATTAATGGTCAGGATCCAGCCTTAAATTGGATTTTGGATGATATCAAAAGAAAGCAATCAGCGAATAGTATAAAGTGAATTTTATCTTTATAAAACAAAAATACATGAAGATCAGGCATCTATTATTAATCAGTCTAACAATTATTCTTTCTTCCGGCTGTAGCACTCAACAAGAAAACCTATCCTGGGAAGAACAACGTGATATATATGAATTCCCGGAATGGTTTACAGAAGCCAGATTAGGAATCTGGGCACACTGGGGAGCTCAAACAGAGCCAAGATTAGGAGGCGGTTGGTATGCGCGTCATATGTACATGCAGGATGTGGGAACACAGCAATGGGGAGCAAATGCCTACCCTTATCATCTTAAAACATACGGCCATCCATCAGAGATTGGATATAAAGATGTCATAAATGAATGGAAAGCCGAGAATCTGGATACTGATGCTCTGCTTAAGTATTTCAAGGACATTGGAGCTAAGTATTTTGTAATATTAGCTAACCATCACGATAGCTTCGATAATTTCAATTCAACCTACTATGCCTGGAATTCCGTTAATGTTGGGCCAAAGCGGGATATTGTAAAAGAGTTTGAAGTATCGTCCAAAAAATATAAAATCCCCTTTGGGGTAAGCTCGCATGACGACCGCTACCTGGGATGGTGGCTGCCGGCTTTTGGGGCAGACACTGCCGGTCCTTATAAAGACATCCCCTATGATGGACATATGACAAAAGAAGATGGCATTGGAAAATGGTGGGAAGGACTGGATCCGGCTGATCTTTATGGTCTGCCTCCTGAAAAGAGAACACCGGAATGGATACAGGGAGTGAAAGAAAACTGGGTGCTTCGTACTACTGAGCTCGCCACAAAATATGATGTAGACATGCTCTGGTTTGATGGCTATGGATTTCCATATAAAGAATACGGACAAGAGGCTTGTCAGAATTATTATAATCATAGATTGAAAAGAAATGGTAAGATTGATGGAATTGTAGCCGGTAAGTTCTTCGAAGAACCATCTACGGTAAAAGATATTGAGCGGGGCGGATCAAATGAGATACTCCCCTATCCATGGCAGGGAACACTCACTTTTGGCAGCTGGTTTTATAAGGAAGATCGTGCCATCAGGCATAATGCAAGGACTGTTATTGAGATGCTGACAGACATGATGAGTAAAAACGGCAATATGCTGCTTAATGTAGAGCTGCTAAAGGACGGCACCATTCCTCCAGACCACAAACTTATTTTAGATGATATCGGTGCGTGGGTAAATCTAAATAAAGAAGCAATTTATTCATCCAAGCCATGGGGAGTATATGGAGATAATCTGAATTCATATCTAAAAGTTTTAGAAGACAAAAATATTGGTGAAGCTGATCTTGAAGCTCTTAAAGAGCAGGCTAAAGCTGAACATTATAATGAAAGGACAGTTGACAGCTACGCATATGGCTCTGAGGAAGTAAGGTTTACGACAAATGGCAAGAACTTATACATTTTCGTTCTTAACCCCGAAGAAGGTCGGATTGAACTCCCTTCGCTGGGATTGAAATCAGAACAGAAGCCCGGCAAGATAAAATCAATAAAAATGCTGGGCGGCAAGGATAAAATTGAGTTCGAGCAGGGAGATGAGCATTTGACATTTAACGTCCCTGTTGAACGGCCTAATAATTATGCAATAGTTTTTAGGGTTAAAGGGGCAATAAAATAATTGTGAATTATAAATTGTGAATTATACTTAACAATATGGCTAAACCATTTTGCCACAAGCTTTTAGCAATTATTCAATTCCCTGCTTCCCTATTTCCCTATCTCTCTATTTCCCTATTTCGTCCCTATTTCCCAAATATTCTTTCTTCATTGCTTCCCAAACAGCTGCCTTTTGGTGTATTGGAATATTGGTATATTGGCTTTTTTATTTCGAGATACTAAAGTATGATTCTTCGATTTTAAAAACGAGCATCCCCTGATAGAACCATGAAAGACTCAAAATTATATATCGGAAAGGTGATTCTCGTTACTAAAGCCTCTGGTGAGAAAGAGACCTTTTCCACAGACAAGCTTTGAGGGCGAGTACAATGGAAATGGTGATATCAGTATGGTTCAAGGATTTGATTTGGTGATGGGAAAGAATTATTCTGTTGTTTTCAGTCCTTATGAGACCAATGATGAGTTGGAAATCGTAACGGAAATAAAATAAGTTTTCCTATACGTCATTAGATTCTAAATTTGTAACATGGATAAAATAAAAACATTGATCGCAATAAGTTTGGCCGGGGTCCTATTTTCCTGTCAGGAAAGAGTTCTGGTTGAGCCTGTAGAGATTATTCCTCAACCAGTTTCTGTGACCGAAACACAAAACAAACCCTTTGATATTGACGAGGATACAAGAATTATCATCAATGATTCTTCTCTGCTTGCAGCAACTGCCAGCTTAAATGAAGTGCTAAAAATGAACTTGCCAGTGCTTATGGAGCGGGATGTGGATAAGCGGAGAAATGATTTTGTCTTTCAATTGGATTCGAAACATGACTCTTTATCAAGCGAAGGTTACTATCTGCAGATTTCAAAAGATGAGGTGCTGGTCAGATCAGCCGGTGCAGCAGGGATATTTTATGCTGTGCAAACCCTTCGTCAGATGCTTCCAGTGGAATTGGAGACACAGCCTGTTTCTAATTATGCTTTGCCTGCTTGTGATATTATTGATAGTCCGCGTTTTCCATGGCGCGGAATGCACCTTGATGTATCACGTCATTTTATGCCACTTGAGTTTATTAAGAAATACATCGATTACCTGGCTATGCATAAACTGAATACCTTTCATTGGCATTTGGTAGATGGAATCGGGTGGAGAATTGAGATCAAGTCGCATCCTGAATTAACTGATATCGGTGCATGGCGAGTGGTGAAAGAGGATAAAAAACCGTGGCAGGATTTTGAAGTGTGGATGGAGGGTGACAACCGACCAAAATATGGCGGATACTATACCCAGGATGAAATCAGAGAGGTAGTTGCTTATGCCCGCGATCGATATATTACCGTATTGCCCGAAATTGAATTGCCAGGACACTCAGAAGTAGTGTTTCAGTGTTATCCTGATCTGGTTTGCAAAGATAAGCACAACAAGCACTTGAGAAATATTGGAGTCTACTGCGCCAGCAATCCCGGTAGCTATCAGTTACTGGAGGATATTCTGGATGAAGTGCTGGAGCTATTCCCCTCTGAATATATTCATATTGGAGGCGATGAGGTGAGTAAGCAGAACTGGGAAAATTGTGCAAGTTGCCGGCAATTGATGAAGAAGAATGATTTTACTCCTCATGAGCTGCAAAGTTATTTTATCAACCATTTTGATGAATACTTAAAATCGAAAGGGAGAAAACTGATTGGTTGGCACGAAATTCTCGAAGGTGATCTGTCTGAGACAGCAACCATTATGTATTGGGGTGGTGAAAAAGGAGTAGAGGACAATCTGAAGAAAGGTCATCAAATGGTGTTAACCACAGGATCACACCTCTACTTCGATCATTATCAGAGTCTCAGTAAAGAAGAACCAAAAGCTTTTGGTGGTTATGCATCCTTGAAGAAAGTGTATGATTATGAGCCTGTTCCGGAAATTTTGGAACAGGAATACAAGAAATTAGTAATTGGCGTTCAGGCCAATGTCTGGACCGAGTATATGACCAATCCAGAGCGTGTTGAATACATGACTATGCCACGCATGGCTGCACTTTCCGAAATTGCATGGCAGGAGAAAGGAACAAAAGACTGGGATAATTTCAGGATTAAAATGGATGGGATGTTGGATCGCTATCAGACCATGAATGTCAATTATGCAATAAGTGCTTTCCGTCCCGGTATCCGGTTTGAGTTAAACAGAGAAAGCAAAAAACTGCATGTTTCCCTGGAGACTGAACTTTTGGCAGAAATCTATTTCACACTGGATGGATCGGATCCTGATCCTGCAAAATCGGAGAAATATGCCAGTCCCTTTGTGTTGGAAGAATCTGCCACAGTTAAGGCAATTGCGGTCAAGGATGTCGTGATAATGGGAGTCCCTGAGACAAAAGATGTAGTAATGCATAAAGCCAGAGGTGCAAAAGTTACTCTGGACCTGGAACCAAGTGGAAGATACAGCGCCCGGGGTGGATATACATTAGTCGATACCGATTTTGGTGGTGATAAATGGGGGAATGGTAAATGGTTGGGTATTTTGCAGAAGGATTTTACCGCTACCATCGAATTCAACGAAGCAATAGAGGTGTCAAAAATTGGATACAGCTGTATTGAGGAGACGGGGCCGGGGATATTCTTCCCGGCTGGTATTGAGGTAGCTGTCTCTGATGATGGAGAAACCTTCAAAACTGTTAAAATCTGGTCATCAAACCGCCAGTTACCTATTCCACTTACTCCAGAAACTCACACAAAAATCATTGAGTTGGATTTTGAGCCAGCAAACTGTAAGTATCTGAGTATTAAAACAATTTACCAACGTGTCGCCAACTCCGGAGTGTTCGTTTTTGTGGATGAGATTATTGTTGAATAA
>JAUVKA010000336.1 GCA_030592205.1 Bacteroidota bacterium
ATTCCATGATGGAATATGTTTTTCCAACTTGTCTGGCACCTCTAATTATTAGAGGTTTCCGTCTGGCATTGGTCTTCCAATGGATTAGTTTGCCCTCAATACATCGTTTCATTACTTCATTAGATAATATTTCTACTGCTAAAGTACAATGTAATATTTAAAAAATCAAGGGAAATATCATACTTAGATTTTAAAAAATCAAGGTTAAAGATTTAACTTTTTAAAGGTGAAGTGGTCATCTTCATTAATTAGTAATGTAATTTTAAGGCTTGTCCCCATGCAACTAGTTGTAAAGGTAAGGGGGCTATTTTTCAGATTTGTTGCTATTTTGTTACTTGTAGAAAGCAAAAGCCCTCTAGGTCAACTGCTTAAAGGGCTTTTTTTGTAGCTGGAAGGGTTGAATTATCTAAGCTATTGGATCATTATTATTTGGTGGTTGGGGTATCAGATTCTTTTAACAAACCTCTAAGCATTATCTGATATTCAAGAAGATCATCATTTGAGCTTCAAAATCAAAATGGCAGATTGTTGGTCGTCCATCGTGTTCTCACATATTTCCAGATACTTATCTCTGATATCCGGGTGAGTTACCCTTTTATTACGTATGCAATCCAGGTCTGAAGAACCAGCTGTCCATCCTGGACGAATCAGGCTGTAAGCTTCGTTTTTTTCAGGGTTGAATCTTTCTATATAGACCGGTTCAACTCCATACACATCATTTGGGATTGATTGGGTAATCCACGTATTGTTATCGATCATGCAATCAATGGGATGATTGATAACCTTCGTTTCATTATTACTGATGCTGTGCATAAAAATCCTGTTTTCACCATTAATTACGGTATAAATCCTGATGAAATCCGGCAAAAAATTGATCGCCATACAAAATGTTGAAAGATCAAGATTTTCGTAGTTGTACCCTGTTTTGTCCTTGAAATCAATAATGTACTCGGGTCTCTCATTTCCATTTAAATCAAATGAGTATATAGTATCCATCATTGTTTCCCAAAAGAAATATCCATTATCCCTTCGCCCCAAAGATTGATAATTTAAGTCTTTAAAACTGGCATTGTTGTCGATAGGCTTTTGTAGAATATTAGAAACAACATTTAATTCAAGGTCATAATTGATTATGCTGGAATAAGGCTTTTCTAATTTCCCCGGGCGTCTGATGGCTACAAGAATATTATCATTATCAGCAAATATGATTTGAGAATATGTGAAGCCCGGTGTGTCCTTCCTTAAACTTCGTTCTCGAATAAATTTTCCTCCAATCTCATATAATAGAATCTTTCTTGCTTGCCAATCGCCGACGACAATGAATTTTTCATCTGGTGATACAGAAACTGCATTCGGCCAGACGAATTCTCCCGGACCTTTGCCCACTCTTCCGAAATGACGGATAAATTTTCCATCACGACTGAACAGATATACTCTTTTTTGTTGATCACAAGCAAAGCAGATATAATTGTCGGTTAATGTGAGACCAAAGGCATTTCCAAAATATGCATCTGCTACAGTATCCAGGCGAATTATTTCAGCATCTTTAACAATATCACTCAATTTAAAATCACTGGGATTTTTTAAAGCTTCATAGAGGTCTATATGAATAATTCCATCATTCTCACCAGTTTTACAGCTGTAAAAAATAGATATAAAAAGCAGTATGACAAGCGATTGCCATAAAAATGCGGTCTTTTTCATCGAATTAGGTTTAGATCAATGTAAAGGTATAATATAAACTTAGCCAATTGTAAAAAATCGTGGAGCGATATTTTTAGTATTTTTACTTCTGTCTCCCGCTAAGCTATACCTATAACTACTTATGAGCCTAAAAACTACTGCTACAATAATTCTGGCAGCTCTGATTGCTTCCTGTTCACCATCCAGGTATAGCAATGGGGTGATTTTCAGTATGCAGTATTCAAACAAAATGAAGTCTGTTCTTGAAAACGAATTAATTGATAAAGCAGAATACAAAGATCAAGGGCTTCGGGATAAATTGATGGCTTTTAGAGAGGCGTTATCAGTTGATGATGGCCCAATATTGATTGAAATAGCATTGAAGTAGTAATTCTAGGTGAAGGGGGTGTATTTGCGTTGGTCAGCATTATAAGCACATAAAAGCTGTCATAATTCCCCCTTTAGCAGGTATCAGGAAAAGGGGATGCTTTTGCCATCTGCCTTATTCTTACAGTTGATATCTGTAAAGCCTTGTATAGTAAGGATGCAGCTTCTCATGGTAAAGGAAGTAAATAGCATTGTTATAAACCCGGATTCCGGACATCCCTGCAAAATCGGGTAACTGTATCTGAGTGAGGAGTTTTCCTGTTTGCTGATCCACAGGATACAAGCGCCATCCGGCTATTTCCCTTTCTGTGAGAAATATCTTATGAGTGATAGGATCGTGGATGAATTCCAATTCTCTATAGTCAATTCCTCCCAGTTTGATCTCCTTATGAAAATCGATTGGAACAGATCTTTGGAAAACGCCTTCAGGCGAATAGCACAGTAAGGAATCTTTCATGAAATTCAAGACAAATAGGGAATCATTAGAAACGAAAAGTTCCATAGGAATTGGAGGTGATATGACGGAATTAAATTTGGAACCTTTTTTTGCTCATGCCATAAAGAAGAAGTATGGTATCTTCACGAGAGAATAGCTGATAAACAGAATCCCTCAAAAAGAGATGTACTCCTCCGAATACATCTTCATAAAGCTTTTGTGCTCTGTTAACCTGGATAGATTTGAGAGTGTCACCATAAAGATTAGCTAAAAATAATCTTTGTTGATTGGCCTGGTTATTAATATGACCTAAAAACCAAAGGGAATTATTGTCAAAAGCAAAATCCTGAATGGAATAGCCCTTGTTTTTTGTCAGGATTCGCAATCGCTCCCCGCTCACCTGGACTTCATCTATTTTGCTAATGCTTGGATCCAGCCTGATGTAAAAAGGGGCTGATGGTTTCTTATTCAGTTTGATTTCTTTAAGTCCATATGAAACATGACTTAGTGCAAGTTTAGCTGGGAATCTTGATATTCTGATATTAAATTCTCCAAGATGGTTTGTCAGAGCTGTCTCCTTGTTTCCCCAAGCCACGTATACGTTTTCAATTGGCTCTTTTGTTAATTTATCTGTCACAATTCCTTTTAGAATGAAATCCTGAGATATCCCCTGAAAAGCAAAACTGATGAGTATAAATCCAAATGAGAATAGTTTTATTAGAGTAGAGTTCAAACCTGGAAATCTGGAATGTTTACCAACCTTCATGAGAAGAAATTTTAATTTCAGGGGGGCGAGGATAAAGGTAATTTATTATGATTTTAATATCAACCAAAATATTGATCTGACTAAAGAATCAGCAATGCTGCACTCAAACAGGTTGTTATTATCCCAAACCGTTAATTCCGGTTTTACTCATGCCGGTCATCAATGCAGAAAGCAAAAGGATTACAATAAGATCTGAATCAATACCTGAAAACATAAGCCGTAAAGATAAATATGAAAAATTCTTACACTGTAGTTAAGAGGCTTTTCTGGGAAAGATAAATATTGAGAAGATTATGAACCTGTAGTATTGAGTTGCAATTTCATTCATATATTTGACAAACAATATTGAAAAGAATATAAAAATCGATTAATAATAGAGTTATGAAAATCAAAAGAACAGCAGGTATTGCTTTTGTGGTGGCACTAATGATATCGTTTACTTTTAATTCAAACCTGGTAGCCCAGGAAGAGGGTGAGCACGGCGAAGAGTCCGGCAAGATGTATTCAAAAACCCAAACCTACGAGCAGCTTAGAGGTGGTGTTAAACTTACTATGAAGTATAACAAAGCAGTGGAAGCCTTCCTGGGTATTATGGAGAATGTATCAAAAAACACTGCCGAGATGGCGCGAGTTGAGGTGCATCTTTCAAATGGAGTTGAATTAGGACCTACAAAACCCGGCAACCTTAAGCCAGGTGCAAAAGTAAAAGTTAAGCTCGATGCTAAAGGTCAGAAGTTTGAAACCTGGAATTGTCATGCCGAAGTTGGAAGAGATGAAGAAGGTCATGGTGGAAATGAAAGAGGCGAACACAGTAGAGAAGTGAGAGAAGATAAAGGCGAACATGGTGGCAAAGAAGTGAAAGAGAAGAAAAGTGAACACGGTAAAAAAGAGGGAAGAGGCGAGCACGGTGAAAGAGAAGGTAAAGGTCAATGAAAACAAGTATTTAAAATAGGAATATATTATGTTGGGAGTCGAAGGACGAGTAGCGTTAGTAACGGGTGCGGGGCGCGGAATTGGGCGGGTAGTGGCTGAACTGCTGGCTTCGCGTGGTGCACGGGTAATGGCTGTTGCGCGCAGCGAGGATGAATTACAGACGCTGGGTCTGGACTATGTTGTAGCGGATTTGGGTACCCCTGATGGCTGTGCACTTGCGGTGAAGGAAACATTGGATCGCCTGGGGCCGGTTGAAATCCTGGTCTGCAATCACGGTATTGGTTCTGCCCATGAGCGGGTGATCTGGGAGCAGGAACCTGAGCTCTGGCGCGAAACGATGCGTATCAACCTGGATGGTCCTTTTTTCCTATCACAGGCAGTTGTCAAAGATATGATTCAACAGGGTTACGGCAGGTTGGTGTTCACGAGTTCTACGGCCGGACAGGTTGCGGAATACGCCGGCAGTGCTTACAACAGCTCTAAGCACGGTCTTCTGGGCCTGATGCGCTCGGTTGCACAGGATGCCGGGCAGTATGGCGTGACTTCCAACGCGGTGTTGCCTGGTTGGGTACGAACTACTATGGCTGAGATTTCGGCCAAAGTGGAAGCCGAGCAGCGTGGTATCACCCCGGAC
>JAUVKA010000241.1 GCA_030592205.1 Bacteroidota bacterium
AATGGTCCCCTTCCAAAATATTGAAGATTGTCAAAAGCCGCCGGAAGAATCCAGTTCACACCAATTCTGGGAATCTCAGGAAGATCTTTATGTATCAGGCTAATGGAATAATCCAGCAGCATATCGCCAGATCCATATATCAGATATACAATCTTCAGTTTTGCCATTGGGGAATCTTCCATATCAAGGATCTCATATTCACAATTCACTTCGGCGGAGGATGAGGATAATACATTCACCTTAATATCCAGGGGATTTAATCGCTTTCCGGCTTCTCTCCATACTTCACAGCGTTTATGAAGGCCATTCCCAAAATCATTATCTATTGGAGCCCTCCAGAAATTCGGCCGTAAAGGCTCCTTGATGAACTCATTCTTTTTCACCAACCAGGATATTAATTCTCCCCTGGAAGAATCGAAAATCAGACTGAAATCCTTCCCCTTAATAGTAATATTGTTATCCAGTGTATCTACGAGTAATGGCTCCATATCACTCACCAATTCGAAATCCGGCACACAATGAATATCTAATTGAAACTGCTCTCTTGCATAAATATGATCGGGGGGTAAAATTGTCCAGGCATCTGGCCGCGAAAATGTAACATTAAGAAAATATTCTTTCCCGGGCTCTGGAACCGGCATATCATAACTAATCAGAATCTCTTCTTTTTGATGTGGTAAAACATTAGGAAGATCCATGATCCCTTTTTGTAGAATTTTGCCATCCTCCTCAATTTGCCAGTTCATTTTAAAAACTGCTAATGAGGTGAAATCGTACTTATTATGAATACTGATTTTCCCTATCTTCAGATCAATTTCAGTAACATCAATATACTCATATACTTTTTTTACTTCATAAAGGCCTGGGTGGGCAGTCCGATCGGGGTAAACAAGGCCATTAAGACAAAAATTACCATCACTGGGCACATCTACAGGGCCAAAATCCCCACCATATGCCCAAAATTCCTCGCCATTTTCATTCTTTGTGAGGAGTCCCTGATCAACCCAATCCCAAATAAACGCCCCTTGCAGTATTGGATATTTCTCAATGACATCCCAGTAATCCTGGAGATTACCGGTAGAATTCCCCATAGCATGTGCATACTCACACATGATCAAAGGCCGATCGTTCTCCGGGTTTAGAGCATATCTTTCCAGATAGTTGATTCCCGGGTACATTGGGCACCAGATATCGGTATGCCTCTGTGGTGCATTAGTTGAATGTTCAGCCCTCTCATATTGAACAGGACGAGAGGGATCCCTTCGCTTAATCCAGTTATAATTGGCGAGCATATTGTGTCCATCACCAGCCTCATTCCCCAAGGACCAAATAATTACAGAAGGATGATTCTTGTCTCTTTCAACCAAACGAATGGCGCGGTCGAGATGAGCAGCAGCCCACTCAGGCTTATCTGCCAGGGTAACATCCTTGTTGTATCCGATACCGTGTGATTCCACATTTGCTTCATCAATCAAATACAAACCGTACTGGTCACAGAGTTCATACCATTTTTCAGGCTGGGGATAATGCGATGTCCTTACTGCATTAATATTATTGGATTTCATTTGAATAATGTCCTTGCGCATAGTGAGTTCGTCCACCACATGACCATTTACATCGTGGTGTTCGTGAAGATTAACCCCCTTAAGATAGATCGGCATCCCATTTACTTTCAACTGATTATTAGTGATTTCAATTTTCCTGAATCCTATTTTTTGTGTCAGTGACTCAACAAGCTTTCCCTCAGCATCTTCCAGGGAAATTATCAGAGAATATAAATTAGGCTGCTCGGCCGACCAGGTCAGAACTTTTGCCAGAGTATCAGCCATGCTAATGAAATGGGATGATTCTGTAACATTTACTTCTTCAGCCTTCTCAAACAAAACGGATTGTCCATGCTGTACCGATGCCCTAACAGAATAACTCGAATCAGATGATCCGTAATTTCGTAATTCTATATCTAATCCAAAAACTCCATCCTGATAATCATTAGTCAGATCTGATTGGACAGTAAAATCCCGAATATGAATAAGATTTCTGGCGTAGAGGTAAACATCTCTTGAGATTCCACTCAGCCTCCAGAAATCCTGATCCTCCAGGTAACTACCATCCGACCAGCGATATACTTCGACAGCTACAGTATTTTTGCCCTCCCTGAGGAATGAGGTGATATTAAATTCAGCAGGTGTTTTACTGCCCTGGCTATATCCAAGCTCTTGCTCATTAATCCAGATGTAAAAAGCAGAACTAACTGCACCAAAGTGAATAAAAACCTCCTTATCGCTCCAAAGAGGTGAAATACGAAATTCACGTTTGTAAGATCCTACCGGATTATATTCATGAGGAATAAAAGGAGGGTTCTTCTCATGAGGATATTTCACATTTGTGTATATAGGAACACCATATCCCTTAACTTCCCAATTTGAAGGCACATCAATCAGATCCCAGTCACGGGTATCATAATCATCCATAAAAAAATAATATGGTCGGTCTGCCGGCTTTCGAACCCAGTTGAATGACCATTTGCCATTGAGATCGGAAAAAAACTCTGATCCTTCAAACTTATCAGACAGGGCTGAACTTCTGGAGCCAAATGTCATGAAGCTAGCCCTCGGCAGCTCCCTGTTAAGATTGAAAAAAGCTGGATTTTCCCAGTCGCGGGGAACCTTTTCAGTAAACGACTCATTTTCATACTTGTGCAGGCTTGTCTGACAACTCATCATGACTGCTGGCAGAATAAGGATGCCCATGAAAATCTTTAGTCCTTTTCTTTTCATAAAATATTTTTTTTATCGATGATCAAAATATTAATCATAAAAGAGTTTTCCCTGATCAAAGTTCACAAGGATATCTGCAATATGCAGGCACTTGATTGGAAGGTTTTGCTTCTTAAAATATGAATCCATATGCATGATGCAGGAGGCCTCAGTAGTTACCACATAATCAGCACCCGTTGCCAGGGCATTATGAGCTTTTTGATGAGCCATAGCTGTGGAAATCGCCTCATGCTTAACCGAAAAAGTTCCCCCAAAGCCACAACATGTATCACTTTCATCCATCTCAATTATCTCCAAACCCTCAACATTATGCAGAAGAATTCTTGGTTCGTCTTTCAAACCGTACTCCCTCAAGGCAGCGCAGGAATCATGAATGGTAACTTTAGCTTCAAATTTTACCCCAAGATCTGTTATTCCCATCTGATTAACCATGAAATCAGTAAGCTCAAACATATTTGGCTTGAGTTTCCTGTAATCACTCATGTAGATTGTGTTTTCCAAAAGATCGGGAAAATAATTCTTCACATAGGCAGTGCATGAGGCTGAAGGGCTCACCACCGGCCGGGTTCCGGAAAAATCATTCAGATATTTAACAGCCAATTCCCTGGCAATATCCCAATGACCTCCGTTAAAAGCCGCCTGACCACAGCAGGTCTGAGAAGTATTATAAAAAACTTTAATCCCCAGGTTTTCCAATATCTTAACCATATTCTCCGCAGTATCAGGATACATCTGGTCAACAAAACATGGAACAAAAAGATCGACTTCACTCACCTTCTTCATGTTTGTAAAGTTAATTTTTTCATCGGGTCAACCATTGGAGAAAATTGGGAAAATCTAAAAATATTTTAACCCTGATTTTGTGTCAGGAGATTCCAGAGTAGACGGGCTTATAAATTCACGAGGGATAAATTGGACTAAAAAACATTTTCTGCAATGCTTCGGATATTGTCAGCCCGGCCCATTGTAAAAAAATGTATAATAGGTACCCCTGAAGCTATAAGTTCCCTTGATTGCAGAATAGCCCACTCCACACCCAATTCTCGTACAGAATTATTATCATGACATTTCTCCATTTCACTTGCCAGATCTATCGGCAGATCTACTTTAAAAGTCTGGGGTAAAATATTTAAATGCTTCTTTATAGATACTGGCTTCAGCCCAGGGATGATAGGTACTGTAATACCAATATCCCTGCATTTTTTGACAAAATCAAAGAACTTCTGATTGTCAAAAAACATCTGAGTAACAACATACTCAGCCCCGGCATCCACTTTTGCCTTTAAATGTCGTAAATCAGTATCAAGATTGGGGGCTTCTGTATGTTTTTCCGGATAACCGGCCACCCCAGCAGAGAAAATCGTGGGAGTTGGATTTTCAAGATCCTCATCGAGATAAAGGCCCCGGTTCATATCCATCACCTGATTGAGAAGGTCAATCGCATATTCGTGTCCACCAGGGCTTACAACAAACCTGCCTGATTTTGAATCAGCATCTCCCCTGACAATCAAAACATTATGTATTCCTAAGTAATGTAAATCGATAAGTGCGTCTTCAGTTTCTTCCCTGGAAAATCCACCGCAGATCAAATGAGAAACAACATCCACCTGATATTTATTCATTATGGCTGAGGAAATGGCTACCGTCCCGGGTCTTTTCCGAACTGCCTTCTGCTCAAGGAGGCCATTCTCTCTTTTTTTCAACACCAATTCCGGTTGGTGATATGTGATATTGATGTATGGCGGCTTAAACTCCATTAATGGATCCAAAGTATTGAATATCTCCTGGATACTGGATCCTTTGGTGGGTGGAAGAATCTCAAACGACACCTTAGGCTTTCCTGATTGCTGCAAATGCTCTGGAATTTTCATGCTATTTATAATTCAGGTTATTGGTAAGCTGTTTTTCGATTTCAGCAACAGGCAGATCACGTCTGTCGGCATAATTATGAACCTGGTCGGGAGATATTTTCCCAACATTGAAATATTTTGAATCAGGATGAGAAAAGTACAATCCAGCTACAGAGGCTCCAGGCATCATAGCCAGAGTTTCGGTAAGTCTTATTCCCGTTCGCTTATTTACTTCAAGCAAATCAAAGATGGTTAATTTCTCCAGGTGATCCGGACAAGCCGGGTAACCGGTTGCCGGACGGGTGCCCTGGTATTCCTCTCGCAGAATGTTTTCCATCGGAAGGTCCTCGTCCGGCGCATATCCCCAAAACTCTTTTCTTACACGATAATGTAGATATTCGGCAAAAGCCTCTGCCAGCCTGTCGGCCAATATTTTAATCATAATGGCACTATAATCATCATTTTTGGCCTCGAATTCCGAAACGATGGGCTCCAGACCCAATCCTGCTGTTACGGCAAACATCCCGATATAATCGATTTTGCCTGATTCCACTGGGACAATAAAATCAGCCAGGCAATAGTTAGGCCCATTTGTTTTAATTTCCTGATTCCGGAGGTGCAAAAGGCGCGATTCACTTTGGTTCGAAACCGGATCACTAAAAACCAGGATATCCTCATTATGGGAGGCTGCCGGGAATATTCCAAAAACTCCCTCAGTTTTAAGGCGATCATCCTTTTTCAAGCATTCCAGCATTTCTCTGGCATCTTCCATTAACTTACAAGCTTCCTCACCTCTCACAGGATCTTCCAGGACCTGAGGGTATTTGCCTCTTATATCCCAGGCAAACAGGAAAAATGTCCAGTCGATAAAGGGAATCAGCTCTTCAAGTGAAGCTTGCATCTCCATTACCCCGGAATATTTGGGCTTAGATGGATTATAACTCTCCCAATCAAGCTTCAAGCGGTTTCGCCTGGCCTCATCCAGTGAGATGTATTTCGACTTATTATCCTTCTTCGAATATTTGATGCGCAGATCCCTGTATTCAGCATCAAGCGTTTCCATGAAATCTTGTTTCGTATCATTCGACATTAAAGATCTTACAACACCGGTAGTCCTTGAGGCATCCTTGATATGTACAACCGGTCCGGAATATTCAGGATCGATTTTAAGGGCTGTATGAGGTTTGGATGTAGTAGCTCCACCTATTAATAGAGGGATTCTCAAACCAGCCTGCTCCATATCGCGTGCCACCTGTGCCATTTCTTCGAGTGAAGGGGTAATCAAACCGGACAGCCCGATAAAATCAGCATTTACTTCCCTGGCCTTCGAGATAATCTTATTAGCCTGAACCATAACCCCCAGGTCTATCACTTCATAATTATTACAGCCTAGAATCACCCCCACGATATTTTTCCCAATATCATGAACATCTCCTTTTACTGTAGCCATTACTACCTTCCCTGCCGTATGGGCATCCCCCCCTGCCTTTCTTTCAGCCTCAATAAATGGCGACAGCATGGCCACCGATTTTTTCATCACCCTGGCACTTTTCACAACCTGAGGAAGAAACATTTTGCCCACAGAAAATAAATCGCCAACCTCATTCATACCATCCATCAGGGGCCCCTCAATCACATCCAAAGCAAAAGGTAGTTTTATACGGGCTTCTTCAGTATCCTCATCAATAAAATCAGTAATTCCATTAATAAGAGAATGAGCCAGGCGCTTTTCTACCTCCCATGTTCTCCAGGCTGCCTCCTGCACTTTGCTAACACCCCGATCTCTGACTTTATCTGCATAAA
>JAUVKA010000286.1 GCA_030592205.1 Bacteroidota bacterium
GTTGATGCGAAGGTTTAGTCCAACACCTCCATAGAGATTAGGACGCATTGTTTTTTCGGCAAATGTTCCATTTTCTCCAAAACCTGAGGCATCATGGTAGTTTCCTCCCAATCCAGCCACAAGAAATGGTGCAAGAAAAGCATCTTCTTTTAAAATATATCCATTGTTAAGTTTGTACTTAGCCAATAAATTAAGGTTATACATATGCGACTCAAAATTCAGCTGAGTTACCATATTCAAACCATTCTGATCGTCATGATCCACTTTGTCATAGAAGAAATGCAGCATCAAATCGAAGGAAGGATTCAAATACCGGGCAACTGTTGCACCAACAGCATACCCCTGATCAACCTTGAATAATTCTGTTCCATAATCTCCTATGTAATCCATAACCCCAAAATTGAAGCCAAAGCCGGTTTTATTCTCGGAGTTTTGACCAATTACTGCCGGAGAAAGGAGCAAAAAGGCCGTTGCTATCAAAAGCACAAATTTTGTTTTCATAGTAGTTGTTTATTCAGTTAATTCGACACAATATACAAAAAAAATCGCACCCCTCCATTCGCTGCTCATATAGAATTAATAAACAGTCGCTTGTTAATAAAGCTTACTCAGAATAAAATTACGCCGGACTCCTCTGAGTATAATGATCTCACAGAAGTATCAATTCAAATTTTAAGACTGAACCACCAACCTGTTTTTGAATGGAAGAAATGTCATAAAATCAGCATGATGAACAAGATATGCCTCTGTGGTACGCTTCACCATATCACCTTCTCCAGCATGAGTTGCAATTATATGGCACACTTCCGCAGGCACACCGCATTCTTCAGCTAATGAAACCCCGGAAAAAGGATGTCGAAGGTATTTTCCAAAAACCCCCTGAATTGCTTTGCCATCCTTCATGACATATTCGAGTAACTTCCCAACATCTGCAAGAATAGCTCCTGCGATAAGAACGTCCATATCAACAGGTAAGTCGCTACCAAAGAACTCATTGCATTTATTTCCTGCATCCCTGGCAATATGAACTACGGCCCTTTTGTGGGACATAAAGCTAACTTTCAGATCAGGCACCAATAGTGTAAACGGAATAGTTTTAAGATCCTCGGCCGTAAGAACACTTCTTTCAAGTGCCAATTCCCAGGTTCGGCTTGTTTTTTCCCGAAGTTCCTCATCTGATATCCACATCAATTCGGGCCAAAGCCCCATTACTTCTTTGCTCATAATTTGATTATTTACAAGTTTCTAATAATTGCATCAGCCATTTGATCTGTTGAAGCAGCACCTTTTTGCAAAACATCCGGACTCCCTACCATCTTCATCATATCGTATGTGCGCACCTCACCAGACTTAACCACATCAGCAATAGACTTTTGTATTTGTTGAGATATTTCAAACTCCCCAATATGATCAAGCATCATGCAAGCCGAAGCAATCATGGCAATCGGATTCACAATGGATTCCGGATAATCCGCATATTTTGGTGCTGATCCATGAGTTGGTTCAAATACGGCAACATTTTCACCCAGATTTGCACTGCAAGCAAAACCCAGCCCCCCAATCAAACCGGCAAAACCGTCAGAAACAATATCCCCGAACATATTACCCGCAACAATAACACCATAATTCTCCGGATTTTTTGTAAGCCACATCATCTGGGCATCAATATTTGTATTCCAAAGCTCAATTTCGCTAAATTCATCTCTTTGGATTTCCTGAGCCATTTTATACATCATTCCTGAGGTTTCCCTAATAACATTGGGCTTTTCGCATACTGTTACTGATTTATATCCAAATTTTTTGGCATGACTGAAGGCAGCCCTGAGAATCCTGCCAGTATATTTCCGGGAAAATATTCGTGTAGATATTGACAATTCTTCAACAGGAACTGATCCAAAATTCTTAAGGAATTTTGGATGAGTCATAAATGCATCATAAACCTCACTATTCGGATTACTCCATTCAACTCCTCCATATAAACCCTCAGTATTTTGACGAAAAATAACCACATCCACTTCAGGTTCAACAATAGTATCGCCAGTACCCTTTCGAATAAAATTTAAGGGATTACCCTTGTAGCTTTTGCATGGCCTGATACAGATATCCAGATCAAAATGCTGGCGCAATCCCACAATAGGACTTGAGTAGACCAGACCTTTGTCTTTCAATGCAGGAGCCAGCTCACTGATGGCGGAATCTTTTGGCTTTGAGGTAATTGCTCCGAACAAACCTAATTTGTGTTGTTCAAGAAGTTTTAGAGTTCTTTCAGGCAAGGGATTGCCTTCATTTTTCCAAAATTCCCATCCAATATCACCATTTACATAATCTGCATCAAAACCCGCAGCCTCAAGGACGCGTATCGCTGCATTGAGTACAACGCCTCCAATACCATCACCAGGCATTGCCACAATCGTTCTTTTAGTCATAAATGCCTTATTTTTAGTTAAATAATTCAATTTTATCAAGTCTTAAATATATAAAATATTTTCATTTCCAAAAATGATTTTTATGGGTTTGAACCCGGGAAGATCATTATCTTTATCCAATAAAAAAATTCAGTATGTCAGTATTCAAAAATTTGGAGCCAGCACCGGTATGGCAGTATTTTAAAGAAATCCTAAAAATCCCCAGACCAAGTAACCAGGAAGACAGGATTAGGCAGTACCTGATAAAATTCGGGGCCGACTTTCAACTGCAAACAGCGGTTGATTCAGTAGGGAATGTACTGATTACCAAATCTGCCAGTCCTGGAATGGAAAATCGCAAATCCGTTGTTTTGCAAAGTCACATGGATATGGTTTGTGAAAAAAATTCTGATATCGAATTTGATTTTAATAAAGATCCTATAAACGCCTGGTCAGATGGCAAGTGGATAAAAGCCAGGGGAACAACTCTTGGTGCAGATGATGGAATCGGCATTGCTGCCCAACTTGCTTTATTAGCAGCAAAAGACATTCCCCATGGTCCTTTGGAATGCTTGTTTACTACAGCTGAAGAGACTGGCCTAAATGGTGCTTTCGGACTAAAAGCAGGCTTCATTCAGAGTAAAATACTGCTTAATCTGGATTCAGAAGATGAGGGAGAGCTTTTTATAGGATGTGCGGGAGGCGTTGATCTTACTGCAAACTTCGATTATCAAAAGCAAGCTATTCCCAATGGATATGGAGCTATTAAGATATCTTTAACCGGACTTCAGGGAGGACATTCAGGAGATGATATCCATAAAGGAAGAGGAAATTCGAATAAGATGTTAGTTAGGTTTTTATGGGAGCAGAGCGATAATCTCGACCTGCTAATTCACTCCTTCAACGGTGGGAATTTAAGGAATGCTATTGCCCGTGAAGCAAGTGTAACCATTCTTGTTCCTGAAGCCAATATCCCCACTCTGAATAAGGAAACTGCTAAATTCCAGGATATCCTTCTTTCCGAATTCAGCATTACAGAGCCTAAGCTAAAACTGAAAACTGAGTCAGTATCAATTCCGGATTGGGTAATTGATGAAGACTGTCAGGCAAACCTCCTGAATAGTCTGTATGCCTGTCCACATGGTGTTATTTCCTGGAGCCAAAGCATGCCCGACATGGTTGAAACATCCACCAATCTGGCTGCCGTAAAATTCAAAAATGAGCGCATCGAAGTAACTACCAGTCAGCGTAGTTCCCTGGAATCAGCCAAGCAAAATATTGCTAACATGGTGGAAAGTGTATTTATTTTGGCAGGGGCGGAAACTAAAAGGAGCGATGGCTATCCGGGCTGGAATCCTAATCCTAATTCAGAGATCGTTGAAATCACCTCTCGTATTTATAAAGATCTTTTCAAAACAGAACCCATTGTCAGGGCCATTCATGCAGGCTTGGAATGTGGATTGTTTTTAGAAAAATACCCGGAACTCGACATGATCTCGTTTGGCCCAACAATTCGCGGAGCACATTCACCAGACGAGCGTCTGGATATTGAAACCGTTACGAAGTTTTGGGATCTACTTATCGAAGTACTTAACCAAATACCTGCTAATGACCCGCTTATCGATAATTAAGAATGATCCTTACCTCAAGCCCTTCGAACAGCAGATTGAGGAGCGTTTAAATAGTATCATCAATAAAGAAAAGCTTCTCACCGGACCTGGAGAATCACTTTCTGATTTTGCCAATGGTCACAAGTATTATGGCATACATCATAATTCAGAAGGGTGGATATTCAGAGAATGGGCACCAAATGCCAGCGGCATCAAACTTGTAGGTGATTTCACAAACTGGGAAAAATCCGAAGAATATACTTTCCAGAAAAAAGAAAATGGACAATGGGAATTAAGATTGCCTGAGGATAAAATAAAAAATTACGACAGGTACAAGTTATGGATGGAGTGGCCTGGCGGGGCTGATTTCAGAATACCTCTTTATGCCAATAGGGTAATCCAGGACGCAAACACCAAGCTGTTTGATGCTCAGGTATGGAACCCGCCTCAGCCTTATTCCTGGAAAAACCGGCAAGCAGAACAAACCAGAGATACTCCCCTGCTTATTTATGAAGCTCATATTGGGATGGGTACATCAGAAGAAAAAGTTGGGAGTTATACTGAATTTGCAGAAACTGTTCTGCCAAGAATCGCAAAACTTGGTTACAATACAGTTCAATTAATGGCTGTCCAGGAACACCCTTATTATGGATCCTTCGGCTACCATGTATCCAATTTCTTCGCTCCATCCAGCCGTTTTGGCACCCCGGAGGAGTTGAAGGCCTTAATCGACAAAGCTCATGGAATGGGAATCCGCGTAATCATGGATATCGTTCATTCACACGCTGTTAAAAACATTTTAGAAGGGCCGGGGCTATATGATGGATCACCGGGGATGTTGTTTTATACGAACCATCGGAGAGAACATGTTGCATGGGATTCACTATGCTTTGATTACGGCAAAGATGAGGTTCTCCATTTCCTGCTATCAAATTGTAAATACTGGCTGGAAGAATATCATTTTGATGGATTCCGGTTTGATGGAATTACCAGTATGCTGTATTTCGATCACGGACTCGAACGATCTTTTTCGAGTTATGATGATTACTTCGCAGGCAACGTGGATCCGGATGCAGTTATTTACCTGGGATTGGCCAATCGTTTTATCCACCAATTCCGGCCTGATGCTATAACAATAGCGGAAGATATGAGTGGCCTTCCCGGTATTGGAGTCGAAATTGAAGATGGGGGACTCGGCTTTGATTTTCGCCTTGCAATGGGAGTTCCTGATTTCTGGATAAAAACAATCAAAGAGAAGAAGGATGACTTATTAGGTATAATCGAGGGCAAGAACACCAAAGATGAGTTAACCCACGGAGAAGCATATGGAGGTAAAGACCTTTTGTATACCAATCCTCAAGGAGATAGTTATAGAGTTACAGTAGAGTATAAAGAGGGGCAGTCTCCCTCGATGACTATGATAAGACCTGATCTCTCCAAGACAAAAAAGGTGACAGACCTCAGAAGCATCTTTAACTATAATCATATATTTCCTGAAAATTTCATGGCTCTCGGTGACACTAAACCAGGAAGACAGAAACAGGCAGATATGTTAGTTGGATTAATGGATGAGCAGGTTAAAGTTGATATTGGCAACCTCAAAGGAACCATAGAAACAA